>JBEKMF010000059.1:0-14120 GCA_050008655.1 Smithellaceae bacterium | reverse complement strand
AAGGTTGGATTGACTTATGATCTCCGGGATGATTATTTACAGGAAGGGTACTCTCTTGAAGAAACAGCCGAATTTGATCTGCCCGATACTATCGATGCAATTGAAAAAGTTATCCTAGATAACGGTTACAAAGCCTGTCGTATCGGCAATATCAAAGCTTTGGTCCGCCGTCTCGCAAAAGGGGAACTTTGGGATCTTGTTTTCAATATAGCCGAAGGCCTGCATGGCTTTGGTCGTGAGGCACAAGTTCCCGCCCTGTTAGACGCCTACCAAATTCCCTACACTTTCTCCGATCCATTAGGACAGGCTCTTACACTGCATAAAGGAATGACTAAAAATATCATTCGCGACATGGGAATTCCTACTCCTGATTTTGCCGTAGTTGGCTGTGCCGAAGATATAGTCAAAGTCAACCTTCCTTATCCTCTTTTTGCCAAGCCGATAGCGGAAGGTACAGGCAAAGGCATAACACCTATGTCGAAAATAAATAATAGGGAAGATCTGTATCATGTTTGCCTGAGTCTTTTACAGAACTTTAATCAACCGGTTCTTATTGAAACTTATCTATCCGGCCGTGAATTTACAGTCGGTATACTAGGGACAGGCAAAGATGCCCGAGCCCTGGGTACGCTGGAGGTTATTCTCAAACCTATAGCGGAAAAAAATGCTTATTCTTATGAAAACAAGGAACACTATGATAAAATGGTCCAATATGTTCTGGTTAATGATGATGAAGCTAAAAAAGCGATAGAAATATCGCTGATGGCCTGGCGGGCTCTGGATTTAAAGGATGCCGGCCGTATCGATTTGCGCTCTGACGCCCGCGGCATGCCTCATTTTATGGAAGTTAATCCCCTCGCCGGCTTAAACCCCGTACGTTCGGATTTGCCTATTTTGTGCACTCAATTAGGCATGAGCTATCATAAACTAATAAGTTCCATCATTGAATCAGCCCTAAAGCGCGCTAATAACTAATCATCGATCCAGGTTGGTTGAGTAGCCTTCATGAAAGATTACAATGAAAAAAATAGTAATTTTGCACAGTGATATTTCGCCGGATGCCACAGAGGATGAACTTGATTGCATCAAACAAGCGGATACAATTGCGCAAGCTGTGCGTCAGCTTGGTCATGAACCTTTCCTGGTGCCGTTTTGTCTTGATCTTGGACAAACCATTAAAGCTCTACATTCAATAAGTCCGGAAGTTGTTTTCAATATCGTGGAATCTCTTGCCGCTAAAGGCAGTCTAATTCATTTTGCTCCCGCTATTCTTGATTATTTGCAAATTCCTTATACAGGAGCGCGCACTGAAGCTATTTTTTTAACATCATGCAAACCACTGGCTAAAAAAATATTGCAGGCAGCCGGTATTCCTACCCCCACATGGATAACTGAAGACGTAATCAGTACCGGCTCGGCTCTCACAGATAAATATATAGTTAAATCTGCGTGGGAACATGCTTCTATCGGCTTAGATTACGACTCCATCATTTCCGCGACCGATAAAAACGCTCTCCTTAAAGAAATGAACTACCGCAAAAAAAAACTGGGCGGTTCTTGTTATGCCGAGACCTATATCGACGGACGCGAATTTAGCATCGCCCTCATTGCCAATAAATCCAGAGTCACAGTTCTACCAGTAGCCGAAATGCTTTTTGTCGGCTATTCTCCGGAAAAACCTAAAATTGTTGATTACAAAGCTAAATGGTTGGCAAATTCTTTTGAGTATAATAACTCGATAACAAAATTTGATTTCCCTGAAAACGATGATAATCTTATATCGGTTTTGCGCGAGATTGCTTTGCATTGCTGGCATCTTTTCGGTTTGCGCGGATACGCGCGCATCGATTTTCGCGTGGACAATAACGGCAAACCCTGGGTATTGGAAATTAATGCCAATCCCTGTTTATCGCTAGACGCCGGGTTTGCCGCCGCGCTCGAAAAGGCACCACTTAAATATCACGAAGCTATTGAGCTCATTATCAACGATGCTCTGAACTGAAAAAGGTAGCGAAAAGCTCAAACATTTCTTATGATTAATCTTAATATAACGTTCAGACGAGAGATCAAACAAACAGACATCGAGGCAATCGAAAATATTGTGACGTCGAGTGGCTTTTTTTCTTCGGCGGAAATCGAGGTAGCGCTGGAATTAGCTTACGAAAAATTAGCGGAAGGCGCCGCCAGTTCTTACGAGTTTTTATTTGCCGAAGTCAAAAATATTGTCTGCGGTTATAGTTGTTTTGGCTTAATACCGCTGACTTCCGCAAGCTACGATCTTTATTGGATCGCCGTAAATGACAATTTACGCGGTCAGAGCATAGGTAAAAAACTGTTGTCCAAATCCGAGAAAGTTATCTTTAGTTTAGGCGGCAGGCGCATTTATGTGGAAACATCTTCCCGCAATCAATATCGTCCGACTCACAATTTTTATGAAAATTGTGGTTATCAAAATGAGGCAATTTTAAAAGATTTCTATTCTATCGGTGATAGTAAAATTATTTACGTTAAATCCTTAAATTACGGACAATAATCTTCTCGAATTTCGGCAGTATGCTTTTAAATACTTGCATTTTCCCCGATAATTCGCTAGAAGCACTCCCATAATTTATGCCCTTTTTTTGTAATTTCTTAAGGAAAGTAAGGAGGATTTACTCATGCGCCTGTTTCCTAAAACAGAAAATTTTTTTGAATATTTTGAAGAACTGGCCGGCAAAATTGAAGAAGGCGGCGAACTTTTTCTGGAAATGGCCCAAACTCGTGATTTTTCTGATGTGAGAGTAGCCAAACTCAAGGATATTGAGCACGAAGCTGATGGCATTACCCACAAAACCTATGAAAAAATGCATAAGACATTCCTTACACCTATAGACCGCGAAGATATCTATGCGCTTGTCAATAAAATGGATAGTATTATGGACGTCATTGAAGCTACCGCCGTCCGTATTCATCTTTATAAAGTTAAAAAACCGGCTGATGAAATTATCGAACAGGCGGAAATCCTGAATGACGCAATAAAAAAAATCAAAAGCATCGTCCATGCCATGCGCAACATGAAAAACTCCGCGATGATTCTTAACCACTGCGTCGAGATTAATACACTGGAAAATGCCGGCGATGTTGTTTTAAGAACGATCATGGCCAATCTTTTTGAAAACGAGAAAGACGCCATTGAGCTTATAAAATGGAAAGACATTTTTCAGCTCCTGGAAGAGGCAATTGATGTGTGTGAAGATGTATCCAACATTGTGGAAGGGATCGTCCTGAAACATGCTTGATTCAATAGGATTTGTTATATTCCTTGTTTTTGTTGCTCTGGTTTTTGATTTTCTCAACGGTTTTCATGATTCAGCTAATTCCATTTCTACTGTTGTTTCTACGAGAGTATTGTCCCCTAAATATGCTGTTCTTTGGGCGGCATTCTTTAACTTTTTCGCTGCTTTCTTCATTGGAACTGAGGTTGCCAATACTGTCGGGCGAGGCATAATTCATCTCGATATTGTGGACAATTTAGTGATTCTTGCCGCTCTCGGGGGAGCCATTATTTGGAACATCGTTACTTGGTACTACGGACTTCCCAGCAGTTCCTCCCATGCCTTGATTGGCGGATTAATCGGAGCTGCGGTTGCTAAAGCCGGAACCAGCACATTGGTCTGGTCAGGTATTGCCAAAACAACTGCTTTTATTATTCTCTCGCCAACTATCGGGTTGGTCTTAGGCTATATTTTTATGATTATTTCCCTGAACCTAAATCAAAACTCGAATATCGCTCGATCGGATAAACTTTACCGAAAGCTGCAACTTGTTTCTTCGGCCATATATTCTACCGGACACGGTATGAACGATGCACAAAAAACCATGGGGATTATTGCTATGGCCCTTTATAGTAAAGGACTTTTGGGTAATACCTTTTCTATTCCTTTTTGGATTGTTATTGCCTGTTATAGTGTTATTGCCCTGGGAACAATGTTTGGCGGCTGGCGCATCGTTAAAACTATGGGTACTAAAATCACTAAACTCCGCCCCATTGGTGGCTTCAGCGCTGAAGCTGCCGCTGCTTGTTCTATCATCGGGGCCTCTATCGCCGGAATACCGGTTAGCACAACCCACACGATTACCGGCGCTATAGTTGGTGTCGGCGCCACTACAAGACTCACAGCTGTGCGCTGGGGTGTTGCCGGCAATATTATTTGGGCCTGGATTTTAACCATTCCTGTTGCCGCTTTAATTTCCGCCATTATTTATCTTGCTTTAAAATACTTTTCCGGCTAACATCTTCAGTAACCCCGTAATATGTAAGGTCGAATATGAACATTTTAATGATTTATCCCCGCTATCCGGTTACTTTCTGGAGCTTCAAATATATCCTTAAGTACATATCGAAGAAGGCTGCTTTTCCGCCTCTGGGCTTGCTTACTGTCGCCGCTATGCTGCCGAAAGAATGGAACCTGCAATTGGTTGATCTAAACATCAAAAAGCTAAAGCAAAAGGATTTAGAATGGGCGAATTACGTGATGATCAGCGCGATGCTGGTACAAAAAGATTCGGTCCGGGAAATTCTTGAAAATTGTAAACGCCTGAAGAAAAAGATTATTGCCGGAGGCCCATTATTCACCGGAAAGCCGGAAGCGTATATCGATTTTGTTGACCATTTGATTTTAAACGAAGCGGAGTGCACACTGCCTAAATTCTTGACTGACTTGAAAAACGGCACTCCCCAAAAAGTTTACTGTTCCAACAGTTTTCCCTCCCTTGATATTACGCCTCTACCGCGCTGGGATCTTGTAAAAATAAAAAACTACGCAACTTTGATGATTCAGTTCTCTCGCGGTTGTCCTTTTAACTGCGAGTTTTGCGATGTTACCACCCTATTCGGCCATAACCCACGTACAAAAACTGAAGGACAGTTCCTGCAGGAACTGCAAATTATTTACGATACAGGCTGGCGCGGAGCTTTATTTATCGTCGATGACAACTTCATTGGAAACAAAAAAGCTATTAAAGCCATGCTGCCTCGGGTAATTGAATGGATGAAAGCCCATAAATATCCTTTTGAAATACTTACCGAAACATCCATAAATATCGCCGATGACGACGAGCTGATTAATCTTATGACTCAAGCCGGTTTTCAAAGCATATTCATCGGTCTGGAAACACCCAATGAAGACAGCTTAAAAGAATGCTCCAAGAGCCAAAACTGCGAACGTGATATGACCGCAGCCATTAAAAAGTTGCAAGCCGCGGGACTGCAAGTTTTCGGTGGTTATATTGTTGGCTTCGATCATGATGATGAAAGTATTTTTGCACGGCAGATTAAGTTTATCCAGGAAACTGGTGTCGTTACCGCTATGGTCGGCTTATTAAATGCTTTACCCAACACAAAATTATGGCACCGTCTAAAAAAGGAAAATCGTCTGGCGGATACTTGTTCGGGAGACAATACTGATGGCAGCATCAATTTTATTCCTCGCATGGATAAAGCGAAACTTATTGCCGGTTATAACAGGATCGTGAAAACAATTTATAGCCCTCGTCATTATTATCAACGCGTCAATGAATTTCTTAAAACCTACAAGCCCAAGCCCTTTGCGAGAACAAATAAATACTCCTGGATACGCTTGAAAGCGTTAATCCGATCCGTTTTCTATATTGGCATCTTAGGCAACGGCGCATCTCAGTGGTACTATTGGAAACTCATGCTGAAATCTTTGTTCATTTATCGCAAATCTTTTGCTGAAGCTATGACATTGATGGTTTATGGTTACCATTTCCGTAAAATATCCAAAAAATTGTAATTTCTTAATAAATGGGTGGGTTCGATTATATGGCGGATAAACTGCTGCCTTTTACAAAAAAACAAGTCGAAAAAATCATTAAAAAATATCCTACACCTTTTCATATTTATGATGAGAAGGCTATCCGTACAAACGCGAATGATTTTAAAAAAGCCTTTGCCTGGAACGATGGCTTTAAAGAATTTTTTGCAGTAAAAGCAGCCCCGAATCCTTATTTGTTGAAAATTTTTCATAAGGAGGGCTTTGGCGCCGATTGTAGTTCTCTTGCGGAATTAATCATGGCTCAAAAAACGGGGATTACCGGTGAAGAAATTATGTTTTCTTCCAATGACACACCCGCGGCAGAATTCGTCAAAGCCAGGGAATTAAATGCAACAATCAATTTGGATGATATTACCCATATCTCTTATTTGGAAAAATATGCCGGTCTACCGGAGTTGATTTGTTTTCGCTATAATCCCGGCCCTCTGAAGAAGGGCAACGTTATTATCGGCCATCCGGAAGAAGCTAAATATGGTTTCACTCGTGAGCAGCTCTTGGAAGGTTATGAAATCTGCAAAGCAAAAGGGGTTAAACGTTTCGGTATTCATACCATGGTTGCTTCCAATGAATTGGACGCTGCGTATCATGTAGAAACAGCAGAAATATTGTTTCAACTTGTTGCCGATATTTCCCGGCAATTAAAAATACGGTTTGAGTTTGTAAATTTGAGCGGAGGTGTGGGCATTCCCTACCGCCCGGAACAACAGCGTATCGATCTTAATGCTATGAGCCGCGGCATCAAAGAAAAATATGACAAGATCATTGTCGCCAACGGCCTCGCGCCGATTAAAATCTTTAGGGAATGCGGCCGTTATATTACCGGTCCTTATGGTTATCTTATTTCCCGTGTCCTGCATATTAAGGATACTTATAAGAAATTTGCCGGTCTGGACGCTAGTATGGCGAACTTAATGCGTCCCGCTTTTTACGGCGCTTATCATCATATTACGGTCCTAGGTAAAGAAAATAAACCCCATGACGTTCTTTATGATGTTACAGGTTCTCTTTGTGAAAATAATGATAAATTTGCCATCGACCGTCCTCTGCCCAAACTAGAAAGCGGGGATATTATTGTCATTCATGATGCTGGAGCGCATGGTCATGCTATGGGTTTCAATTATAACGGCAAACTTCGTTCCGCAGAGCTACTTTTAAGAGAAAACGGTGAAGTTGTGCAAATACGCCGCGCCGAGACTATTGACGACTATTTGGCTACCTTAGACTTTAGCGGTTTAAACAGTTTTGCCGTATAATATTAAGCTCAAAGTTGCTTCATGAAATATGAGATTTCTTGCCGAATATTTTTTCAATTCTGATATCAATAACAAGAACCTTCTTAAATATTTTTTCGTTATAAGAAAACGAGCCTGTGCCGGCATATTTTTCCATCAGCAAATCTAATACTTTCTTTTTTTCACTGGATTTCTCGATAAAAAAAGCACGACCAAAACCCATCGCAGATAAATATTTCATGCCCCAAAAACAAGGTTCTTTACCTTTTATAATTCCTGCGTTCAGATCCATTTCGAAACATACTTTATTATTTTTCCGGAGGATATCGATTTTCTTTCCTTCCATAGCTGAATGAAAATAAAGATGATTTTCGTGGGCGGCAAAATTAACCGGAACAATATATGGGCTATCGTCATCAACCAAAGCGATGCGGCAGATGTCAGCTTCTTGCATGATTGCAGCGATTTCCTTATTTTCTTTGATCTCTTTTTCCACTCTGCGCATATTCTCTCCTTACCATAAAATATTCACAAGAAATCTTGCTATATTCTCACTGGTTATGATAAAAAACGGATATAACTTTTTAAGCACAACCTTAAAAAAGAGCCTACATGAAGAAATTTAAAAAGTCACTGGTTTCTGATATTCGTCTTGGTATTGTCCTTACACTTGCCGCGTTATTCGTCTTCTTTTTCTTCGGGGAGCGTCTGGAAAGGCTGGAATACGGCCTATATGATATAAGTGCCCGTCTTCGCGTAAAACCTTTTGTCGCACCAGTTTCAGTAATCGCTATTGATGAACAAAGCATTGCCAATTTTGGACGGTGGCCCTGGCCACGATCCTATATCGCCTTCATGATCGACCTTTTAGATTCTTATGAAGCTAAGGTAATTGGACTGGATATTATGTATTCGGAAAAGGATCTAAATCATGGTCTCCTGGAAGTACTTAACATTATCGGCACCATTGAAAACAATCCTCAATATTCCCAAAAAAATATTAGCACTATAGTTCTGTTGGCGGCATTAAAGGATGCGGAAAAACGTCTCGACAATGATTCCATTCTGTCCAATTCAATCGTTGTGAGCAAAAAGGTTGTCCTGCCTTTATTCTTCACTCTGGGTAACCCTGTCGACAAGTCTTCTTCCAGCTTACCGGATTACCTCGAAAATAATTCGCTTCCCTCCGGTTCTTTTCTTAACAGCATCACTGCCCGTGAAATGGTTAAGCCAATTGATCTCTTTGCCAAAGACGCGCTGGGATTGGGGCACATTAACATTATCGCTGATACAGACGGTATCGTCCGCAGCGAACCTCTGTTTGTCAATTTTAAAGACAGTCTTTTCCCTTCTTTTGCGCTACAACTTACATTAAAGTATCTAGATTTGGATTTGAAAGATTTGCAATTGGGTAAGCAGTTAAAATTTAATAGCAAAACAATCCCTATATACGGCAACAATAAGATGCTCATTGACTTTAAGAGCGGGATTCCTTACTATTCGTTTTTCGACGTTATCAATAATAAGATTCCTCCTGAAACATTTAGGGATAAAATTGTAATTATTGCGCTGAGTACTGCCGGATCAGAAATAATGCAGATAACACCTACAGCATTCAATGTTCCGTCAGCAAAAATCGTCGCTAACGCCATTGATAATATTATCAGTAATGATCATATTTTACGTCCCAACTGGGCATTGAGTCTTGAACTATTAATGATTTTTTTCTTCGGCCTTTACATTGCCTTAATTATTCCACAACTGAAAGTGTCTATTGGCTCCATTATATCATCAGTGCTTCTGGTATTTTGGCTAATAACCGGCGTCTATCTTTTTATAGTTTACGGCTATTGGATAAAATCTATTTACCCCGCTCTTCTGCTGATAGTCGGCCATATTGCCATCATATCCAAAAGGTATCTGTTTACGGAAAGAACGCAGTAAACAAATTATCAAAGGCAGATCTAATAGCTTTGTTCA
This sequence comes from Smithellaceae bacterium, assembly GCA_050008655.1. Taxonomy (GTDB): domain Bacteria; phylum Desulfobacterota; class Syntrophia; order Syntrophales; family Smithellaceae; genus UBA4810. The sequence goes on along the minus strand of JBEKMF010000059.1, from coordinate 5,071 downwards.
TTAGATGATGACATATTACTTTTTTGTAGCGATGGCCTAAGCACTATGATAGTGATAAAATCGTCTTCAAGAAGTTATAGACTATATTAAAAAATAAACTGCAAAAAATAATTGCGGTTTTATCTTAAATACTAAAGGAGTATTTTAATTTCGTTCGTGAAAACAAATCGTCCCATAGGTATATTTGATTCCGGTATCGGCGGTCTGACTGTCGTTCGTGCTTTAATGGAACACTTGCCTTTTGAAAATATTATTTACTTCGGCGATACTGCACGCGTTCCTTATGGAATAAAGTCTGTAGAAACCATCAATCACTACGCTGCACAAATCACCAAATTTCTCATCAAGAAGGATGTTAAACTTTTGATCGTTGCCTGCAACACAATGGCGGCTGTGGCCTATCAGACGATAAAAGAGTTGTCCGACATTCCGGTTCTCGAAGTGATCGAAGCCAGCGCCAAGAACGCCGTTAAGAATACCCGTACTAAATCCATCGGCGTCATCGGCACACCGGCAACTATCAACAGCAATGCTTACACCAACGCGATCCATCTTTTAGATAAAGAAGCAAAGATTTTTTCCCAGGCCTGTCCGCTTTTTGTGCCTCTGGTCGAGGAAGGCTGGTTTGATCATCCGGCAACAAGGCTGATTGCTCAAGAATACTTAAAACCGGTGATTGCCGAGAAAATCGACACGTTGGTCTTGGGCTGTACTCATTATCCGCTTTTAAAACCTCTTCTGCAAGATATTGTCGGGCAAAAAGTAAAGCTTATTGACTCGGCAGAAGCAATGGCTGACATTGCCGCTGCTTTAATTAATAAACAAGACATTGCGAATAAAGATTCCCATAAACCAAATTATCTGTTTTGTGTCAGCGATGTTCCTTACCGTTTTCAAACAATCGGCGAACGTTTTCTCGGACGCGCACTCAGCCGGGTGGAATTGGTAAGACTTTAAAACAATATAAATTATGATACTATGAAAATTATTCTAGCCGGTTACAATTTAGATTATGATCTTATCCGCAAGCTTAAAGATAAAAGCGCCCTGAAACAAGACTTGACGCCGGAAACTATTTCGGCGGCCTACGCTCGTATCAGCCGCAGCCCCAAACCCGTTAACGAACTCAGGGAAATCGCCTGTACGGAAGTGGACAAGGCGCGCCAGTCCAACCGCAACATCGTTTTTTCAATGGGACACAGTTCGGTTGCCGAACACGCTGTTTTCAATATTGACGTTTTGGGTGTTTCCCGTTTTCTTGTCGAGGAAATTGAAAAATTCCGTCTATGTTCCTTTACGGAAAAATCTCAACGCTATGTTCTTTTTAATAAAGACTTTGTCATCCCAGAAGAAATCAAACAGGCAGATTTTGCCGATTTGTTCATTACAACCGTTAAAGCACAAAACGATTATTATCATCAACTCTATGACCAATTAAAACCTTATATTTTTTTAAAAAACAAGTCTTTGGCGGAAAATCCAGCTAATCGACCGATTCTGGAGGGCTGGGCTAAGGAAGATGCCCGCTATGTGATAGCGCTGGCCACCGAGACTCAACTGGGCATGACCATCAATACCCGTAACTTGGAACTTATGCTGCGGCGATTGGCTGCGCTTCCTTTTGCCGAAGCGCACGAATACAGCAAAAAATTGTACGCGGCAACTAAAGACATTGCCCCTTCTCTGATTCGTTATATTCAAGCTACCGACTACGATAGGTTAACCAAACCTAATTTACATAAACAGGCTGAAACCTTCTGTGCACAATATAATAAAACAACAAGCCCTAAACAATCCGGCGCCGTATGTTTGACTTTCTTTTCACCATCCGCCGATATAAAAGTCGCCGCGTGTTTGCTCTTTTCTTCATCCAATTTAAATTATTCTCAATCTTTAAACTGCGCAACCAGCATGTCACAAAAAGACATTAAATTTTTGCTGAAAACGGCTTTCGAACATATCCAGTCTCACGACGCGGCATTGAGGGAATTGGAAAATGTCGATCTGCAATTTGAGCTCATCGTCAGCGCCAGCTGCTTCGCTCAGTTAAAGAGACACCGTATGTCCACGATAATAGCTCAGGATTATAATCCACAATTGGGCATAACAATTCCTCCTTCCATTCGCGCAATCGGTGAGCAAAAGAATTTTACGGAAATTATGCGCCATACACAAAACGCTTATGAGCAAATTAAGAAAAAAGCGCCTGCAGCTGCCGCTTATATTTTGACTAACGCGCACCGTAAACGAGTCTTGATGAAATTCAATGCCCGTGAGCTTTATCATATTGCCCGCATGCGCGCTGATGAGCATGCCCAGTGGGACATCCGTAAACTCACGGAGGACATGCTCAAGCAAGCAAAAAAAGTTATGCCCCTTACGCTCATGATGGCCTGCGGTAAAGACAGTTTTGCCAAACTCTATAAAAAGACTTTTACGCGCACTTAAAGATATTACCCTGATAAAACGAGATTACATGACAGATAAAAGACATCTTTATATCCTTCTGGCTACCACTTTAAGTTCGTTTCTGACACCGTTTATGGGATCGGCCGTAAATGTCGCCTTACCCAATATGGCCAAGGACTTATCCATGACAGCTCTTTCCTTGAGTTGGGTGGCATCGTCTTTTATTCTGGCGGCGGCGATTGCGCTTGTTCCTTTGGGACGATTAGCTGATATTTATGGCCGCAAAAGAATTTTTCTTTACGGCTCTATAATATTCACGCTTGCTTCTTTGCTTTGTGCGTGGTCGGAGACGCAGTTTTTTCTAATTTTCGCCCGTGTCATTCAAGGTATCGGCGGCGCGATGATTTTCGGCACCGGTACGGCAATGCTGATTTCGGCTTACCCTATCGGAGAAAGAGGCAAAATCCTAGGAATAAACCTGGCCGCAGTCTATACCGGACTGACCATCGGCCCTTTTATCGGCGGCCTCCTGACCGAACATCTAGGATGGAGATATATTTTCTTTGTCACGGCTATTTTGGGCATACTTATTGTTGCCATTGTCACCGGCCTCATTAAGGAAGAATGGTCGGAAGCCAGAGATGAGGATTTTGATATTGCCGGCTCTGTGCTTTACGCGGTTGCTCTTTTTGCCATCATGTATGGATTTTCTTTACTGCCGGCATGGAGAGCGGCATTCCTCATAGGACTTGGTGTATTTTGCCTTTTTTTCTTTATCCGGCAACAATTAACGCGGCCTTTTCCCTTGCTGGATATCCGTCTGTTTTTGGACAATAGGGTTTTTGCTTTTTCCAATTTGGCCGCACTCATTAATTACTGTGCTACATTCGCGGTAACTTTTTTGCTGAGCCTTTATTTACAACACATTAAAATGCTGACCCCCTCTCAAACAGGGATCATACTTGTTGCCGAACCAGTAGTGCAGGCCTTTTTCTCACCTTTTGCCGGAAGACTTTCCGACCGTTTTGAACCGCAGCTTATAGCTTCCATTGGCATGGCTCTAAATGTAATTGGCTTAATTCCTCTGATTTTCATTCATAGCGATACTAGTATCTACTATATTATAGCTTGCCTGTTTTTGCTGGGTATTGGTTTTGCGCTTTTTTCTTCGCCCAACGTTAATGCCACGATGAGCGCTGTGGGAAATAAATTTTACGGTGTTGCTTCAGCAACGCTCGCCACCATGCGGCTTACCGGTCAAATGTTCAGCATGGGTATAACAATGTTAGTTTTTGCTGTTATTTTAGGAAATAATCCTATTTCGGAGTCCAGCAATCCCCTCCTTTTAAAAAGTATTCAGGTTATATTTTTCATACTCGCCGTCATTTGTTTTGGCGGCATATTTGCTTCCGCAATCCGCGGAAAGGTTCATCAATCCCGCGGGAGGTCGCGTTATTATAGGGAGCCTCCGACTCCCTCCGGAGGTAATTCTGCTGAAAATAAATTTAATTAGTTTTGCTATCGGACTTTCTGCCGGCATATTCGGTGGCCTAGTTGGTCTGGGCGGCGGATTGATTATGATTCCTCTGATGGTGGGTATCCTCAAAGTAAGTCAGCATCAAGCCCACGGCACCAGCCTTGTTGCCCTGGTCTTTACGGGACTGAGCGGTGCGGTTACGTATGCGCTTAATGGTTCCATTGATTTCACTGCCGCGATATGCCTGGCGGTTACAGCCATGCTCACTGCGCGCGCCGGTGCCCGCTATTGTCATGTGCTTCCCGAATGGAAATTGAAGAAATATTTTGGAATGTTCCTAATATTTTGCGCCATTCTTTTAATTTTAAAACCGTACATCAGCGTACCGACCGCAGCTGCACCGTTTTATTTTCAAATAGGAGTGTTTTTAATAACGGGGATATTTACCGGATTTCTTTCCGGCATGATGGGAGTCGGAGGTGGGACAATCATGGTTCCGGCTATGGTGCTGCTTGCCGGTTTCAGCCAGCATTTAGCCCAGGGAACATCACTTTTAGTCATGGTTCCGGCAGGCAGCGTTGGCGCCTTCATGCACTGGAAAATTGGCAATGTGTCCACGGGAATTCTTTTTGGACTTGTGCCGGGAATTATATTGGGCGCTTACCTGGGCGGGCATATTGCGCACTTTATTCCCGACACACCGCTCAGGCTGGCCTTTATTGTTGTTATAATTTTTATGGGTACAAGATATATTTGTTCATCCGAGCCCGCTGATATTTCGGTATGTGAATAGTCGAGGTGCGATAGATGCTTCGCAAATGTTTGGATGATGATTTTGACGTCAGATTGAAACATCCGTAGTTCTGGTCGGAACAAAATGGAAAAAGCCAAATTGCTACTTCCTTTTCACACCCCGAGTCCCCTAAGGTCTGACTAAGTGGTCACGATATAAAAGAAAAAAATTGACACATATGTCTCTTCTTCATATACTCCGCCAGCTTAAAAAGTGGTTTCACCAAATATCAAGAACTTACTGCTTGGAAAAGCACATATTTATTAATTGAGGAGGAATAAAAATGTTAAAAACCAGACTTACAGAATTACTGGGAATCAAATACCCGATTATCCAGGCCGGCATGGGTCCTTTCAGCAATAACAATCTTTGCGTTGCCTCGGCTAATGCAG
>JBEKMF010000058.1:0-17373 GCA_050008655.1 Smithellaceae bacterium | reverse complement strand
GAAGTCTTGAATATTTGTTTGAGGTTGACGATTTCCTACCTCCATAAAGAAGTTAATAGCGATTTTATTATCACTGGATTACTGCCTGTCCGGAAATGACGCAAAGTGCAACTAATCCACCTCCAGCGCTCTGTCAATTAATTACAATCATTCCTTTATAATATCTATTTTTTAAGATCTCTCGATGTCCCATATGGATGTCACTTTCTTCATATTAATTTCATCAGATGGTAATGATAATGTAACAACAAAATGGGTAATATTACTTCGTGCCGAGCGAGGTTATTTCCCTCATCCATGGTCATAATGAGCGGATATCGCTCATTGCATAACCGTCTTAGGCCTGACAGCACGGCACTGACATGTAAGGAGAAATGGAGGTCATTTATGAATGCACTGGCATTACAGGAAATGCCGCAGATAGAAAAAGAACGTATAATGGGCGAGATATTCGTGAGTCCCTATCGCACTTCGCTCAACGAATTCGAACCCAGAGTAAGAATTAATATCGAGCGGAATGATTATGTTATCAAAACCGCTGAAACCGGCGACGAACTGGAAGAAACGCTCCGTCTCCGGCACGATGTTTTTTACAAAGAGCTCATCGGAAAGAAACTTCCATATGAGATTGATATGGACCGCTTCGATACCCGTTGTGACCATCTGATTCTTGTTGATCGGAAAACGGATGACATCGTTGGCACCTACCGGCTTATCGCAAGCGCTTTCTCCCCGGATTTCTACGCGGAAGAAGAGTTTGATATTCAAGCCATCAAGCGTCTGGAGGGCATCAAGCTCGAACTGGGAAGGGCATGTATCGGAAAGGGATACCGGAACGGACAGACCATTGTACTTCTCTGGCAAGGATTGAACGAATATATGAATAAAATCCAGGCAAAATATCTCTTCGGTTGCGCAAGCATCAAAACCATCGATGTCATGAAAATCGCGGTGCTGCAACGCTATATGCAACAATACCACTATGCCCAGCCGCACATCCGCGTAACGCCAAATGAGGAATACCGTGTGAAGGATCTGTCACACGTTGTCGGCGTTCTTGAACAGTACACGGTGAGTGATCGAAAAGTAGCTAGACTTATCCCGAGCCTCCTGAACTCCTATCTCGCGGCAGGCGCTCTGATATGCGGAGAGCCAGCCTACGATCCTGAGTTCCAGTGCATGGATTACCTGACCATCCTCGACGTGGAGGCCATGAACCAAAGCTACGTCAACAAACTATTCGGTACTTGTTGATACACGGCAACCACAGATAACAGGTGAAATGTACGGATCATGCGTAATTTTTTTAATGCATTGCTCTTTATTATCAGTTGTCAGTTCCCCAATCATGAGAATATCAACGCGTTAAATATCGTACTGCCAATAGACGGGGATTTACTGGATGCCTTCGTCTATAAAAAGGTGGACAGCAAACCCCGGGGGACCATCCTTGCCATTCATGGCATGACAGTGAAGGGAAATCGCGACCCCCGGTTTGTAAACGCTTGCAAAGCTCTTGCTCACTGCGGATATATAGTCGTTTCTCCCTTATATCGAGATATAGAAGAACTCTTGATTAAGGAGGAAACCGTAGATGCGATCGCCAAAACGATTCAAAGTCTTGCCGTAAACCAGTCACTCTGCCCTTCAGGTAAGATTTCCATCTTTTCTGCCTCATTTTCGGCCGGGATGTCTATCATTGCCGCTTCACGACTGGAAATTAGGGAACTGGTAAAGGCTATCTGCGCGGTCGGAACATACAGTAATGTAGAAACATCGGTGGAGTTTCTCCTGTCGGCGCAGGATAATGACGAATATGCAAGACTTATCATCCTTCGCAATTTTATACATCATTCGCTTGGGCGAAGCGACGATTTGTCTGAAGCTTTGCGTGTCGCCATCCTGGACAACGGATATTGTCGAGTAAACCCGGAACTCCCTGCACTACTCCCCACTCTACCGCGCAGTGTGCGGCGGATATTTACCCGACTGCAGAGAGAACCTTCGTATCGCTGGTATCACTGGAGGAGAATTTGCTCCCCGTCGAAGGGCGTTAATGACCTGTTGAAACGGTTGTCAACAGTGTCAACCATTGATTCCCTGAGAGCTGCAGTCGCCTTGGTTCATGGAGCCGACGATCGAGTAATCCCACCCATGGAATCTGTTATTCTGCACCGCCGTTTGTGTGAGAGCAATAAACAATCGAGGCTCTCACTCACCCCAGCGATCTCACACGGAGATACCACCCTTACTGCAAGGATGATCCCCGCACTGTTAGACTTGACCAGTACCTTTACGTTTTTCTTCAAGCACGTCTGATGGCATGTAATGAAGAAAAAGCTAAAGTTGGTAAAAATGTTTTAGGATGCGGTACTGAATATAGTGGCTTTTTCAGTAGCATCATCCATCTTTATTAGAGTATTCCCAGCTTTTTCATAAATTCATTGCTCGCTTGAGCGAGGTGTGCTAATTTATAGTATACTCAATTATGAGGAGCACAAAATGAAAATCAGGGTGCTGGGTTGTCACGGCTCACAGCTTCCTAAATATAATACAACAAGTTTCCTTCTCGGGCAGAACGTCTTATTGGATGCCGGAACGGTCACTACCGTCTTAAGTCTTCGGGAACAGTTAAAAATAGATTATGTTTTTATAACGCACGCTCATCTGGATCATGTGCGTGATCTTACGTTTCTCGCCGATAATATATTTTTTCATCGCAGGAAAAGACCTTTGGTGATTGTCGGCACAAAAGGCATCCTCGATTCTACTCACCGCCATTTATTTAACAATGTCATCTGGCCGGATTTTTCCAAAATGCCCAGTGTGAAAGCGCCACTGGTGAAATTTCAGGTAATTGTGCCTGGTAGAAAACAGACCATCGGTGATTTACAAATCAGAGCCATTGATCTTAATCATGTTGTGGAGACTGTTGGATACGTGATCGTATCCAAAGGTAAAGCCGTAATATTTTTAGGTGATACCGGGCCTACGAAGGAGGTCTGGCAGGTTGCCCAAAAAACTAAAGGACTCCACGCTGTCTTTATCGAAACCTCTTTGCCGGATTCTATGAAAGATGTTGCCGATATAACAGGACATCTCACTCCATTTTCATTGCAGGCAGAACTTAAAAAATTGAAAGGCAAAAAATGAAGATGGTCAAATAATCCGTATTTAATCATCCCACAACAAATGAAAAAATTTGATCCTTCCGCTTATCTTGCCGGCTTAAATGTCGATATCATGCATTTTGGATTGGAATCAATTGCCGAACTTTTATCACGGCTGGGAAATCCGCAAAATGACTATAGAACAATATTAATTGCCGGTACCAACGGCAAGGGATCAACAGCGACGATGGCCGCTTCTATATTGGAAAGTGCCGGTTATAAGGCTGGTCTTTACACCTCTCCGCATTTGGTTGACGTTCGGGAAAGAATTGTTATCAACGGAAAGAAAATTACCCGCAATGACTTTAACCAAATCATCGTCAATATAAAAGAAAAGCTGAAAAATCCTTTAACATATTTCGAATTATTGACCGTTGCCGCCTTTGTTTATTTCCAGCGCCGGAAAGTGGATATTGCCGTCCTGGAGGTTGGTTTAGGCGGAAGGCTTGATGCCACCAATGTTTGTAAGCCGCTGGTTTCGATAATCACCAATATTGCCTTCGACCATATGGCTTATCTGGGAAATACTCTGGAATCAATCGCCATCGAAAAAGCGGGTATAATCAAACAAAACGGTATTTGCCTTACAGCGGCAAAACAAAAAAATGTTTTGCAGGTATTGAAAAATATTTGCGCAGAACGCAAAGCGAATCTCTATAGACTGGGGGCTGATATAAAAATAATAAAACAAAAAAACTCTTTTTTCGCTTACCAGGGACTCTACCGTAAATTGAACGGGTTAACCATTTCTCTGCAAGGAGAGCATCAGTTGGCTAATGCCGCGTTGGCCGTGGCCGCAGTTGAGCTTAGTGATAAGAATGGTTTGAAGATAGATAACGACGCAATTCGCGCGGGGCTTAAAAAAGCGTGCTTGGATGCCCGGTTGGAAGTTTTACAGAAAGAGCCTCTTTTTCTTTTAGACGGCGCGCATAATCCGGCGGGAATTAATTCCTTATGTCGGGCTTTTAAAAAAGATTTTTCCTATAAACGGTTGATTCTTATTTTTAGCTCGCTTATCGATAAAGATTATTGCCGAATGCTGAAAAAAATAGCTCCGCTGGCAAATAGAATAATTTTAACTAAATTAAAGACAACTCGTGGTGAAGCGTCGGGTAATATGCGGAAAATATTAGAGAAAATAGGATATAAGGGGATGGTGACGGAAAATGTGGGGCAGGCGATTCGGAAAGCGCAATCTTTGGCCGGAAAACAAGATTTAATTTGCGCGACAGGCTCTCTTTATCTTGCCGGTGAAGTAAAACAAAAGTTTCCTAAAATTGTTTCTTGTGCTAAGAAACACTGAATTTTTAATAAATAAACGAGGTGTTTATTTTGATCGGGAAATTGAAACATAAATTTATAGTTACCTGTTTTGCGATGGGAATGTTACTGATTTCATATACCAGAGTTTCTGCCGATGAAACCAAAGAAGATAAAAATCCTCTGGAAATTGAGGCGGACAGCTTGGAATTGGATAATAAGAACAATATTGTCACCGCTCAGGGCAATGTCTTGATAAAAATGGGAGAAGATACCCTGCAAGGAGACAAAATTATTTTCAACATCGAAAACAAAACCGGTGTTGCATATAAGGGCAAAGCTTTTTACGCTAAAAACCATTTTTATGTTAGAGGCGACAAAATAGAAAAAACCGGAGAACAGACATATTTTATTGAGCAGCCGAGAGCAACGACCTGTGACGGAGATTCTCCGGATTGGGAAATCGACGGCAGCGAAATGAACGTAACAATTGGGGGTTATGGTTTAATGGAAAATGCCCGGTTGGCTGCGAAAGGCTTGCCGTTTTTTTATGCTCCTTTTGTTCCTTTTCCCGTAAAAACTGAACGTCAATCAGGTTTTCTTCTTCCTTATCTTTCTTACTCCAGAGAGCAGGATGGCCTCGACATAGAAATTCCCTTCTTTTGGGCGATTTCTCCTCAGATGGATGCGACATTATATCAGCGGTACATCGAAAAAAGAGGGTTTAATGAGGGTGCGGAATTTAGATATTATTTGGGGAGTAATTCATTTGGTACTTTTTACGGGAATTACATGGAGGATACGAAAAATGTAATAGAAACAACTGCACAAGATACCCCAGGCAGCCGCAATTGGCAAGAAATGCACAAGCGCTGGTCGTATTATTTTAGTTCCCAAACGAGCTTTGATCCTCAATTCTATGTAAGAACTGATTTAAGCCAAGTTTCTGACAAATGGTATTTCGATGATTTTTCGGCGCACAACTACTTCCTTGACCATTACGCCCAAACAGAAGAAGATCCGTTTAAGAAGGTTCCTTTTTACGGCGATCAGTCTCTACGCTCACTGGAATCAACAGCCCGTATATATAAAGGATGGTCTAATTACGATTTGACGGGGTTGTTCAGCTCCACCGACGATTTTGCGGCAGCCAATAATAATCAGACCCTGCAAAAATATCCGGAAATAATTGCTACCGGCATCAAACAACCTCTCTTAAAAACTCCTTTGTATTATGAACTCACCGGCACTTATGATTATTGGTATCGAGGAGAAGGACAAAAGGGACACTTCTTTGATTTATCTCCTACTTTTTCTTTGCCTTTAAATATGTCCGGCTATGCCCAGATTACGCCGCAAATTGCCTTTAAAGAAACGGCTTGGATACGCGATGACAGCCAAGCGCAAGGCGATCAAAAAAGCGGAAGTCGAACACTTTATACCGCGTCTCTAGATGTCAGCAGTCAAGTGTCGCGTATATTTGATTTCAACGTGCTAAACTGGGAGAAAATCAGGCATGAAATTAAGCCGGAAGTAACCTATTTCTATACACCTAATATAAGGCAGGATAACATCCCTGATTATATGCCGGCAATAGCTGAACAAAACGGAGTTATTTGGGCGCTAACGAACACTTTTATTGCTAAAGTAAGGGATGATGCAGGCGCATACAGTTATCTGGAGTTTTTAAGACTCAAGCTGTTTCAAACTTACAATATTAACGACGCTACGAGGGTTATAGAAGGTATTACTGCTCCTGCCACTGCCACTGTCGCCAGGCACCCTTTATCCGATCTTGGAATAGAGTTTGATTTTAATCCGCATAAGTATTTTTCATTTATGGCCCGCAATCAGTACAGCATTTATGATGGCTGGACACAAACAAATTATGATCTGAATATCAAGGACTGGCGCAACGATATGGTAACAGTCGGTTATCGTTATACTCTGGACTCTATTGAACAAATCAATATTAAATTAAAGGCAGAAATTACAAATCATATTACCGGTAACTTTGTGTCGAGCCGCGATTTGCTCAATTCCAGAACAGTAGAAAATACAGTGGGATTTATGTATCATCTTCAATGTTGGAGCTTTGGATTAGATTATACGCAAACCGATAACGATTCAAGGATTATGTTGAAAATATCATTAGCCGGATTAGGTAAAATGTAAATTTATCCTATTTTTAAGCGGATTGCTTATTTTATAACAATTTATCAAGGCTACGGAAAATCGGTTAATAAGTACAATTAATTTTAAATATTTCAAATGTTTTCAAATATTTTACTTGACAAGTATAATGAAATTAAATAAGTTTCTCTATTAAATTTTTTACCAAAGTGGTGATTTTATTATGAAGACTTATACGGCAAAAGCAGGGTCGTCAAACAAGGAATGGTTTATTGTCGACGCTTCCGGTAAAGTATTGGGACGGCTGGCCAGTGAAATAGCGCTTCGTTTGAGAGGAAAGCACAAAGCTATCTATACGCCTCATGTCGATACCGGTGATTTTATTGTTGTAGTTAATGCTGAAAAGATTATGCTTACGGGAAAAAAGCTGAACGATAAGATCTACTATTCATATTCCGGTTACCCCGGCGGATTGAGAGAAACTAATGCCGGAAAGACATTGGCGGAAAAACCGGAAGACTTAATCCGCATGGCTGTTGCCGGTATGTTGCCCAAGAACAATCTAGGGCGTAGAATGCTCAAAAAACTGAAAGTTTATGCTGGTAATGTTCATCCTCATGAAGCCCAGTGTCCGCATGCTTTATCCGTTTAGTTTGCCGGGAGACGGAAATAAGCTAGTAATTATCTAATATTGGAGTAGCTATGTCAGAACAACGTTATTATGCAACTGGTAAAAGAAAGAGTGCCATTGCCCGTGTTTATATGAAAGCGGGTAATGGAAATATTGTAGTGAATAAGAGAAATTATGATGAATATTTTACTCGTCCCAGCTTGAAGATGGTCATCAAGCAACCTTTGGAAATTGCTGGTAAAAAAGATCAATTTGATCTATATGTTAACGTCAGTGGCGGAGGTGTAGCCGGTCAAGCCGGGGCAGTAAAACATGGAATATCTAAAGCTCTCTTGGAATATGATGCCGAGCTCCGTGCAGTTCTCAAGAAAGCAGGCTTTTTAACCAGAGACGCCCGCATCAAAGAAAGAAAGAAATACGGGCAGCCGGGAGCAAGGAAAAGATTCCAATTCTCCAAGCGTTAATTTCATTAAGGGGGGCTTCGGGCCTCCCTTTTTTTTGGAGGATTTTTTATGGTAAAAGTAGCAATCTTTGGAGCCAGCGGTTATACCGGTCAGGAATTGACCAGGATTTTACTGGGGCATCCGGAAGCAGAATTAATAGCAGTTACTTCACGGCGGTTTGCCGGTAGGCCTGTGGCCGAAGTATTTCCCGCGCTATACGGCTTGACTTCATTAAAATATCAAAATGCAACGCCTAAAGAGGTAGCTGAAGCGAGCGATGTTGTTTTTCTGGCGCTTCCTCACGGCGTTTCCATGGATATTGCTCCTGTCTTTATTCGGGCCGGGAAGAAAGTAATTGATTTAAGCGCTGATTACCGCCTGCGGGATGTAAAAACTTATGAAGCTTGGTATGGTAAACATAGCAGTGACAAAATTTTAAAGAATGCTGTCTATGGAATTCCCGAAATTTACCGGCAAGAAATAAAAAAATCTGCATTTATAGCTAATCCAGGTTGCTATCCTACCAGCATCATTTTAGGTCTGGCGCCGGCCCTGAAAAACAAGCTCATAGACGTATTCTCTATTATTGCCGATTCGGCCTCCGGTGCGAGTGGGGCGGGTCGGGAACCGCAGACCGGTTCGCTTTTTTGTGAAGTTGACGGCGGTTTTAAAGCGTATAAAATAGCCCAGCACCGACATACCCCGGAAATTGAACAAGAGCTGAACTTACTGGCTGGCGAAAAATTTAATATTTCTTTTACACCGCATCTATTGCCCGTGAAACGCGGAATTTTGAGCACTATTTATGCGACACTAAAGAAAAAGATTGATTTGGCGGAGTTACATGCTCTTTATTCCTCGTTTTATGCCGGAGAAGAATTTGTGAGGGTTTATCCTGCGGGATCGTATCCGAATATATCTTCCGTTTGTGGATCAAATTACTGTGACCTAGGTTTGGTTCTCGATCCGCGGACGAACAGGATCATTATTATGGCGGCAATCGATAACTTAATTAAAGGCGCTGCCGGCCAGGCGGTACAAAATATGAATATAGTCTGTGGTTTTGAAGAACACACTGGCTTGCAAAATATACCGCTCTATCCCTGAGGAAAGCAAGTTTAAGAAGAAAATGTCTCAGAAAATATTTAATACGGCTACAAGAAAAAAAGAAATATTAAAACCGGTAAAAGAGGGAGCCGTAGGCATTTATGTTTGTGGGATTACCGCCTATGATGTTTGTCATATAGGGCATGCCCGTGCAGCGATAGTTTTTGACGTTGTGGTCAGGCATTTGCTGGCAAGAGGTTACAATGTTACTTATGTCAAAAATTTTACAGACATTGACGATAAAATTATTGACCGCGCAAAAAAAGAAAACGTCGGCATTACCGAAATAGCCGAACGCTACATCAAATTACATAATGAAGACATGGCAGCTTTGGGAGTTGCCACTCCGACGATTACTCCCAAAGCCACAGAACACATAGATGATATGATCTCTTTGGTCAAGGTGCTGATAGCAAAAGGTAATGCTTATAGTGTGGATGGAGACGTGTACTTTGCGGTGGACAGATTTCCTTTATATGGTCGTCTTTCCGGAAGAAATTTGGAAGAAATGAACGCCGGTGTGCGTATTGACGTCAATGACAAAAAAAAGAATCCTCTGGATTTTGCGCTTTGGAAAAAAAGCAAAGAAGGAGAACCTTTTTGGGAAAGCCCCTGGGGAAAAGGCCGTCCGGGCTGGCATATCGAGTGCTCTGCGATGAGCAGACGCTATCTGGGTGAAACATTCGACATTCACGGCGGCGGTGAAGACCTGGTTTTTCCGCATCATGAAAATGAAATCGCTCAATCGCAGGCGGCTACAGGTAAACTGTTGGCTAATTACTGGATGCACAATGGTTTTGTCAAGATAAACTCGGAAAAGATGTCCAAATCTTTAGGCAATATCTCTTCTGTCAGAGAAATTCTCAATAATTATCACCCCGAAGTATTGCGCTTATTTATGCTACAGAGCCATTACCGCAGTCCTGTTGACTATTCGGAAAATTCTTTAGCCGAAACAAGATCAGGATTAGTCAGATGTTACAGTGCTTTGCAACTATTAAAAGAAACACTAAATGAAATGCCTGCATCGACTGCATCTGTTGCAGATAAAAATTCAGTAAAAGAGAAAAATTACTTAAGTAAGATCAAAGAGCTGGAAGACAAATTCGACTCCGCAATGGATGATGATTTTAATACAGCCCAGGCGTTAGGTTATGTCTTTGATTTGGTAAGGTTCATGAATAATTTCATCGTTGCCGAGAAAAATACAACAGCTTTTAATAAGGCCGAGATTATAAAGAAGGCGAAGGAATTATTCGATCATTTTGGTGCGGTGTTGGGTATTTTTCAGAATGAGCCGGACTATTTTTTCCAATCCGACAAAGAAAGGGAATCAAATAAAAGAGGTTTGGATATTGGGAAAGTTGAAAATTTGATTAAAGAAAGGCAATCTGCCCGAAAAGCAAAAGATTGGGCCAGGGCGGATGCCATTAGAGACGAGTTGGTCCAGCTGCATGTTATCCTGAAAGATTCCCATAGTACTACTAGCTGGATAATCGAATAATACAGAGTCTTCGCATTTTGTTAAAGATAACTGAAGAATTTTATTTTTTGTTTCTGAAAAATGTAGCAAATGTTATAGAAAGTGATATAACTACGATTACTATATCTTCAATATTGTGAGGAATATTATGAAAAAAATATCAACAATTTTTTCTTTGCTGGTAGTTATTTGCTTGGGAGTATTTATCCTTCTGGGGCCATACAATGACAGCAAGGTTTCCGCACTGGATAAAGGTGCCTACAAAGATATTAAGATATTCAACGAAGTTTTCGACATGGTGAAAAAAAACTACGTTGACGAGGTGGATTCAACGACATTAATACGGGGCGCAATCAACGGAATGATCAGGACTCTCGATCCCCACAGCTCCTTCATGACGCCAGAGTTATATAAAGAACTGGAAGTGGAAACTGAAGGACAGTTTGGCGGCATTGGCATTGAAATCACAATATTAAAGGATATTTTGACCGTTGTTTCTCCCATTGAAGATACTCCTGCGTTTAACGCTGGTGTAAAGTCGGGAGACCAAATAATCAAAATTGATGGTAAATCTACGAAAGATATTACCATTATGGAAGCTGTAAAGAAATTACGGGGGCCTAGGGATACAAAGGTTACTATTACAATAATGCGGGAAAATATGTCCAAACCCAAAGATATTGTGTTGACCCGTGCGATCATTCAGATCAAGAGCGTTAAGTCCAAAATACTTGAAGATAATATCGGATACATCCGTATTGCTTCTTTTAATGAAAGGACAGCCGATGATTTGCGTAAAGCTTTGCGGGAAATTAGCGAAAAATTCCAGCCGATGAAGGGTATGGTTTTGGATTTGAGAAACGATCCGGGTGGATTATTGATTCAGGCGATTGAAGTCTCCGATATGTTCCTTAAATCAGGAATTATTGTTTCCACTCGCGGACGTACAAAAAACATGGAGACAACGGCAATGGCCAAAAACGACGGCAATGAAATAAGTTGCCCGATAGTTGTTCTGGTCAACGAAGGAACTGCCAGTGCGGCGGAGATTGTTGCCGGAGCCCTACAGGATAATGGTCGGGCTTTGATCATCGGAACGCAAACTTTCGGTAAAGCATCTGTCCAAACTGTTATTTCTTTGGAAGACGGCTCCGCTCTCAAGCTGACTACGGCGAGGTATTACACGCCCAAGGGCCGATCTATTCAGGCCGAGGGTATCAAACCGGACGTAGTTGTCAAATACATCAAGCCGGCTCCGGCGGAAGACGCGGAAAACAACAGCTTGCTGCGCGAAGATCGGATTAGAGAAAAAGACCTTAAAGGACATATAAAACCGGCGAAAGAAGATGGTACAAAATTCGATGAATCCCCGGTTAAAGATACCCCAGATTCTGCTGATCTTTCCCATGATAATCAACTCAAAACAGCGGTGGATATACTAAAAAGCTGGGATATAATGAAAAAAAATCTCAGAAGCTGAATTCTTCTTAAGAGAGGACATTTATAATTGACGAGGAAAAGATTTAACCGTTTTTCCAACGGGTTGTTGATATTTCTTATAATTATATCGGTTGCGGCAATAATTTATGTGTTGCAAGTTAAAGAAGAACAGCCGGTAATCAAAGAAAATAAAAGAGAAACAAAGCAGATAGAGCCGCAGAAATCAATTGCCCCCGAGGCTCTAAAATCAAAACCGGCGAAAGAAAAAACTTCAGCTTCGATTCCGATAGAAAAAAAAGAAAAGAAGAAAATAGTTGTATCTAAAATAGAAAAAATGCCTTTGCCCCTAAGGCAAGTAGCCATCATAATAGATGATATAGGCTATGATCTGGTACCGGTTAAAGAATTACTGAAAGTTAATGCCGATATAACATATTCTGTTTTACCGTTCTTGATTCATAGCCGGGAAGCAGCGGAAATGCTGCATAAAGCTAACAAAGAGATACTCCTACATCTACCAATGGAACCGGTTTCCTATCCACGCGAAAAGCCGGGTAACGGGGCTCTTTTTACGGATATGAACAATGAAGAATTGGTTTTCCAACTGGAAAAAGATATTGAATCTGTGCCTTATATTGTTGGCATAAATAACCATATGGGTTCCAAATTTATGGAAGATAAAGAAAAACTTACTTTGATTTTCAGTAAATTAAAGAAAAAAAATTTATTCTTTATCGATTCACGCACATCAGCTAATAGCGAGGCTTTTGCTGCGGCTCAAAAAGTTGGTTTGCCGGTAGCGGCCCGCAAAATATTTCTTGATAACAACCGTGACTACAATGAAATTTATAATAATTTGATTAATCTCTTTAAGAACAATGACGATGTATCGCCACTGATCGTTATCGGGCATCCGCACCCGGAAACAATTCGGGCAATCAAAGACGCGACTAGGGTTCTACGAGAAAAGGGAATATTGATCGTTCCGGTTTCGCAGATTATTAAAGCAAAAGCTGCCCCTGGATTATCCTAGCATTGCACGCTAATAAAAAAGAAAAAATATTAGAAGAAATTCTAATTCAGTATGCAGAAAAAAATAACTTATTTAGTATTAATAACGGTTTTGATTGTCATAAATATTTCCGGCTGTAGCTATATAAAAACGGTTCGGTTTCCTTCCGAATATACGGAAAGCAGCTCGGCAGATGCTATGACCCACTATTCATTAGGAGTTCTTTTACGTCTGGACGGTAAAATAGACGAAGCGACTATTGAATTAGAGAAGGCTGTCGCCGCTGATCCGGACTCTTCTGATCTCTTAACCGAGCTTGTATCCCTGTATACGGAAAAGGGCGATCTCGACCGCGCGATTTCCCTGGGTGAAGAAACCCTATCAAAAGATCCGGGAAACATCGAACTCCATCTGATTATGGGCGGATTATACATTAGTCTCCGGCAATATGACAAAGCTATTAGAGAACACGAAAAGGTAATTGAACTCGATTCAAAGAACATGATTGCCTATCTTTATTTGGCGACTATTTACGCCGCAGAAAACAATTTCACCAAGGCCGAAGAAATCTTTCAAAAAATGCTGAAAATCGATCCAGATCATATCACAGGTATCTATTACTATGGCAAAATGTTGGTGGATATGAAGCGGTATGAAGACGCAGAAAAGATGTTTAAAAAAGTTTTATCCTTAAAACCATATTTTGAGTTGGCTGTGTATGATTTGGCTGCGTTATACGAAAGACAAGAGAAAATCAATAAAGCTATCGAAGTCTATCGCAGTTATATGGAAATAAACCCGGCGCGAGTAAATTTGCGGATTAAAATAGGAGAGCTTTTGGTTAAAGAAAATAAATATGAAGAAGCGCAAAAAGAATTTCAAGAAGTCTTGAAGTCCGATCCCGATAATCGCGAAGTGCGAATCG
This sequence comes from Smithellaceae bacterium, assembly GCA_050008655.1. Lineage (GTDB taxonomy): Bacteria > Desulfobacterota > Syntrophia > Syntrophales > Smithellaceae > UBA4810. The sequence continues at coordinate 3,769 of JBEKMF010000058.1, read as the reverse complement.
CGTTAGGTATTTTATATTATGATCTACGCCGCTTTGATTTAGCTGCGGCTGAGTTCTCCACAATTCTGGAGAAAGACATTAATGATAATAAGATTCGTTACCTATTGGCCAGTGTTTATGAGGAAAAAGGCGATAACAAATTAGCTCTTGATGAATATAGGAAAATTCCAGCGACTTCATCCGAATTATACGCCATTGCTCAAATTCATGCCGCCATGATCCTTAAAAAGGAAGGTAAAATAACCGCGGCTATCGATTTACTAAATGGAGCCCTTAAAAAAAAGAAAGACCAGATTTCTCTATACCTTTATTTGTCTTCACTTTACGAAGAAACAAAAGATAACGTTAAGGCTGTAAAGATTTTAGATGATGGAATAACTCTTTTCCCTCAGAGTGTGGATTTGCGCTATGCTTTAGGTGTGATTTATGAAAAAACAAATCGCTTTCCAGAGAGCATTAAAGAGATGGAGACAGTTTTGAAACTCGATCCGGAAAATGCCGAGGCGCTTAATTTTATCGGCTACAGCTATGCTGATCGCGGTATGAATCTGGAGGAAGCGGAGAAAATGATCATTAAGGCTTTAAAAATCAAACCGGATAATGGCTACATGATAGATAGTCTTGGCTGGGTACATTTTAAACAAAACAAAATGGGTAGCGCCGTAAAAAATTTAAAACGAGCTTTGGAGCTTTTGCCTAATGATGCAAATATTACGGAGCATTTGGGCGATGTGTATTCGAAACTGGGTAAAATCAAAGAAGCGCGGGAAATGTATAATAGAGCGCTTAAGCTTGATCACCCAAATAGTTTGTTACAAAAGAAGCTGGAAGAATTAATCAGGAATAAGTAAGAGTAAAAATTTTATCCGTATATTATTTTTATAAAATATTTCCTCTATGCATAATATACATTTCCGCTTGCTAAAATTAATTATTATTTTATTGTCGGTAATACTTTCCGGTGGTTGCATTCAACGGGCAGTCATTAAACCCGATTTTCGAACAGAAAAAGTTCTGACAGCCGTTTCCGGCGCTATTGCCGAAAATGACGTATTGAGTGCTATGGCGCAAATTGATTTGGTTACACCTCATGGTTATCAGCCGGTACGGGCAGCCATAGTCATGAAAAAGCCATCGTATCTGCGATTGGAACTGCTGCCGATTATCGGAACGCCGGATTTTATTCTAAGCTCTTCACCGGCTGAAATGTCTATTTTTATTCCTTCCAGGGGGGAATTTTATCGCGGCAAGCCAACCGCCACAAATCTGGCGCGTTTCTTGCCGTGGCAATTTAATATTGAAGATATGGTCATGATTTTTACCGGCGCTTATCCTCCTCTCATGGATGGGATTATTTCCTATCAAAGCTATCAAGAAAAGAATTCTTTGCGTATAGAAATGAAATCGCCATCAGATAAATCGCAGATATTATGGGTGGGAGGGAATAATCGTTTGGTGAAACTGGCCAGTTTAAATGAATTTAGCCAAGAAATATATCATGTGAATTATGAAGACTATAAGCCGGAAAGCCCCGTTCCCGGGAAAATTACCATCAACATGGCTGACGGTATAACTTCCATCTCCGTAAAATATTCCGAACTTAAAATCGAAAAAGCAACTACTCTCGCAATTTTTGATCTGAAGGTGCCGGCGGGTATGAAATCAATTTTACTGGATTAGTTTCTTAATATAAAAAAAGGGGGTTTAAATCGCCCCCTTTTTTGTTTTTTTATCCGCAAAAAATTAATTACTTTATTTCCTGCAGTTTAGAACGCGCTATGCGTGCCTGATTGGTATTCGGATAGTCTTTAATTACCTGCTGTAAAAGTAACTTTGCGCTCGTTTTGTCTCCCAGCTTCAAGAAGGAAAGACCTTGCTTTAATAAAGCATAAGGAACTTTGCCGCCGTTCGGATAGTTTTTAGTTACTTTTTCGTATTCCAAAATTGCTTGTTCGTATTTTTTTTCAAAAAAATAGCATTCGCCAATCCAAAATTGAGCATTATCGGAATACTCGCTGTTCGGATAAGTAACTAAAAGATTTTGAAACTCGGTCCGGGCCTTATCATAATTGCCTTCTTTGAAGGTTTGATAAGCCGCCGAATAAGCCTTCTCCTTGTCCTGTTTTTTTACCGGGTCTTTAGTAGCCGCAGCCCCTGTTGATTTACTGTTTTTATCGGGAGTATCATTGGCGATATCTTTTTTCCCTATTTCCAAAAAGTTTTCGATAAAATTGATTTTCAGGAGAAGATTATCAAAGGCCTGTTCTTCCTTAGCGAGGTCCTTTTTCAGCGTTTCAACCTGACCGCGCAGTTGCTGGATATTATCCCGTAAATCTGCAATATCCGCCGCTGTATTGGCTTGTCCCTTGCGCATCGATTCCAGATTTGTGGCGGTCTTTTTTATGGTGGCCAATTCGGCATCCATAGCGTCTAGTTTTTCTTCCATTTTCTGGTTTAATTCAGAACGGACTGCCTTCAAGTCTTGAGTAGTCGCACAGCCCGCAACCGAAAATGCCAAAAAAGTTAAAAAGAGATAAATAAAATTTCTCAATTCTTTCACCTTGGTAAATAATTTTTATTATGGAGTGACAACGAAATGGGCGCGTCTATTCTTAGCCCAGGCTTCTTCATTGTGGCCGGGGTCGAAGGGACGTTCTTCACCGTAGCTGATAGTTTTTATTCTCGGTTCTTTAATACCCAGATTGACTAAATATTTCTTTACTTCCTGAGCTCGTCTTTGCCCAAGAGCCATGTTGTATTCGGCAGTTCCTCGTTCATCGCAATGTCCTTCGATAACGATTTTAGAGTTGCTATTTTTGAGCAAGAAATCGGCATCACCGTTGAGAGTTTCGCGGGCATCGGGGCGGATATTGGATTTGTCAAAATCGAAGAAGATGTCTTTTACCGCAGTTTCTGCTGTTGCCATCGGTTCCACTTTAGCAGATTGTTCCGAAGTTGTTGCGGTTGATTGTGCAGGCGCAGCCTGTTCCTGAGCAGTACCCTCGGTAACTACCGCCTTTTGTTCGGCACAACCGGTAAATATTATTAGTGTAAATACAACTACGATAAATATCCCTACCAACGTTATATTCTTTTTCATCATCGCTCTCCTTTCTTGGTTCTAAGTAAAACTATCATAATAAAAAAGTGTTCGGTACTTAAACATAATTAACACGGTGCCGTCAATAAAAAATTATTGCAAAGTATTGTAAATATTTGATAATACTATGAGTAAGAGCCACTTTTCAAACGGCCCTCCCCACTTTAATATTTAATCATAATATAAAATTCATAAGGTAAAAAAATTATTTAAATCGCGGCGACCACATAGGCATTGTCAAAATATCGTTATTTTCATAAAGAATTCTTATATTTAGACCATTGGCATTCATGATACAAATTCTGCTTTTGGAAGCTGTTTTCGAGCTGTAGACAATTTGCCTTCCCGATGGTGACCATGATGGTGATTCGTTCCTCGCGGCATCGAAAGTTAATTGTAGGAGGTTATTGCCATCTTCATCCACAGAAAAAATTTGATAATTGCCGTTGATTATTCCTTCATAAGCAATGCGACCTCCGCGCGGAGACCAGGAAGGGGATGTATTATAATTACCTTCATAAGTTATTCTTTTCACATTATCACCACCGGCATCCATTGTATAAATTTGGGGCGACCCGGAGCGATTAGAAACAAAAGCTATTTTTTGGCCGTCCGGCGACCAGGTCGGGGACACATCTATAGAATAGTCATTAGTCAGTCGTTTAAGCT
>JBEKMF010000057.1:0-14277 GCA_050008655.1 Smithellaceae bacterium | reverse complement strand
GGTTGAGCTCATGTGGTCCCGCTTGTTGACCATTATCCAACTCATATGCGCTGCTCCATCTTTGCAGGTGGAGCAATCGCGCGTTGCCGATGTGCAGCAGCGGTGAACTGTTTGTAAATCGGCCGCCCAACGAAAAAAATGGATCAGCCGGCGGGTTGGTGGTTTTCTGTTATCCAGAGATTCGGTAACGGACGGGCATTCTTTCCAGCCAAAGCTCCGTCCCATCATTTTTCCGGTGGTAATAACTTCATGGTAGTATTTGCTGGAAATTACAGTTTGAGGGTATTTGTCCAGCATTTCATCCATTTCACGGCGTAAATCTTTAAGTTCTCCTTCGCGCCAGGAAAATCCGTTCACACCTTCATCATTGGAGAGAAGCTGGAGATGCGCTTTTAAGCCGACATCCGCGATTCGTTTGATTACCGGTTCAATCTTTCCCAGCTGCCGCGGCGTGATGGTGTATAGATAGTAGGTGTAAGGGTCGCCGGCATAGTTTTTACTGGAGATGGCAAAAGTATCGCGTCCGCGAAGAACCTTTTCATCGGCACTGCCTCCCCACAGGGAAATCCCCACCATCAGGTCGGGAAATTTATCACGGGAAATTTTAATCAAGCCGTTGGTGGCGCAATAAGAAGGCAGGCGCTTGTAAAAAGCTTCGATGCGCTCCATGCAAAGAGTCGGTTCGCCGCCGATTAAGATCGCCAGATTCACGCCGCGTTCTTTTTCTTTGTCGATAAAGCTCTCCCACTTTTTAATGTCCATTTCTTCGGCTACTTCATGCTCGCCGGAAGAAAAGAAAAAACACCCCTTGCAGCGCAAATTGCAGCGGTTGGTTACATCATAGATGGAACTGCGGATGTTAAGATTGGCAATCCGCTTGTAACGGGCTTGCCAATCCTTATCCAGTAGGGAACTAACTGTTTTCATTAACTCTGCCCTTCTTCAGAAAGATAATATATAATACCCGGCATGTTTCTAATTTACAGCTACTTGCGGTGGCGCTATGTGCTCGGCGCAAAGATTTTCTCCTTTTTCATAACCCATGACCCAGACCGCCAGATAAGTATCGACATAATCAAGCCAGGATTTAAATGAGGCCAGGTTATTTACATGGCGGTAAAGGCGCGCTGTGACTACCGCGGAACCGGCGGCGTAATGACGGCAATCGGGGCAATCCGTATCCGGCACACAGCAGGCAACCGACCTGTCCCAATTAAGGTCCGTTCTATATTGCCGGAAAGATCTGCCCAGGCCGATATCCTGCGAAGGATTCTGGCGGGGATATGAACAACTGTAAAGATCGTGCAAACCTTTTTTATGGGTATGTGCTACGGCATTGTAAACCGAAAAAAGGATATTTTGCGGATATTTATTCAAAAGTGCTATCATCGTTTGCTTTGTTCGTATAAGCGATTCATCATCATGCCGCAGAGGCCCGGTATAACCGACCGGCGAAGAAAAAACATTAAAGGTTAGTTTACAACCGTGGGCAACAAGCTCTTCGGCGACATCATTTACTTCATCGATATTTTCCCGCGTAAAGGTGTAAACGAATACCGCGCGCGGATCATTTTTATAATTTTCAATCTGTTTTCTTAAAAGATTTTTCGCTTTTCTGATGCGCAGGCTGGTTTCGTCATTACCCCAGACGGAAATATGTATTTTGTAACCTACCGATTCCGGGATTTTTTTGAAGCCATTGGTAGCTATACTACCCAGCGGCATTTCCTGATAGCACACATCCAGCAATTCCGGCACTAAAGACGGCTCTGCTCCCGCCAGAACTACATAGGTAATGCCGCGAGCTTTTTCGGCTTGCATAAGACTGCGCCATGCTTCCACGTCGCCAATTTCCCGGGCAAATTGCTTATCTCCTTCAAAATAATAACAGCCATCACAACGGATATTACAGCGGTTAGACATGTCATAGGTTGATTCCCGCAGAAAAAAATATTTCCTGACTTTTTCCCAGCGCGCCTTTACCTCCGGCTGGGCTAAAAGTTCGGAAAATTTCGGTTTGGCCGGTTCCAGAGAATCTTTATTGTTGAAAATAGTCATAGACAATTTCTATCGATTAACTTTTCGCGGTAAGTTTTTCTTTGATATAATCGGCTATCAGGCGAATAGTTTTCAATTTCGGATAATCGTCTTCATCAATCACAATTTTGTATTCATCCTGCAGCACTAAGGCAATGGTGGCTAAATCCATACTATCAATGCCCAGTTCGTCCACCAGGTCCATATCCGAATTGAATGTATCGGCAGTAACATCTTCCAGCTTAAGTTCTCCAATAATGACTTCGGCCACATGACGTATAATGCCTTTTATATCGAGATTTTCAGGCATTCTTATCCTCCTTCTACACTTTTTTATCTTTTTTTATCTTCTGCGCAATTATTAAACCGCTGCATACGATATTTTCGCTATTTGCAACCTTAAAGGAAAACAAAGTTTCTTCACTCACTTCTTCGCTGGATATGTTCAGGGAAAGTGTTTCTCCCGGCCTTACCGGTTGGGTAAATCTCACTCTTCTCAGCGTTGAAAGCTTAACTTGCTCGTTTCTTTTTTCGGTATGGCGGATAATTGCCTGTTCGGCCATATGAATCAGAGCTATTCCCGGAAGAATCGGCTCACCGGGGAAATGTCCTACAAACCATGGCGAATCAGCCGGCACATGCGCTAATGCTTCAATCTCATTTGGTTTATCGGATTTAACCTCCCCTAGTAAATTCCATTTACCTTTCAAAAGATTATACCTCGTGTACTGCCGTGCAAAATTTAATTTATTTTGAATAATGTTTTTTATATCACCAATTATTTTTAAATCAAAATTTTTTTATAAAATCAATGATTAATTTACCCCGTTAGAAAGTAGAAGACTTTCTAACGGGGTTTACTTTTGGAGAAAAGATTTTTATAAATTTTTATCTTCTATTATCATCACTTCTTTGTTTATTAAAACGGAAAGCGGCACCACTCTAAAACTTCTGGAAATAATTCCAGCCAAAAGAATTTCTATCTCCGCTAAAAAAATGGCATTATCCTCCTGGCTTCGCGCCGGCACATCGTGAAGCAAGATAATGTCATCGGCTTTTATTTTTTTCAGTATTTTGTGGCCGATGTTTTTTATAAAAAAATTGCCGGCATCAAAAGCGCGGCAGCTGAAGGTTAGGCAATACATCCCCAGTTTGTCGAGAATTGAGGGAAGCTTGGGATTAACTATACCGACCGGCGGCCGGAAAGCTCGTGGTTTTATCCCCATATTTCGCAAAATTTCTTGAGCCGTAAATATTTCCCGATAAAGAGTATCATAACCTTTAAGCATCAAAAATGGATTATGGTTATACGAGTGGTTACCGATAGAATGACCGCGGGCAATTATATCATTAATGATATCAGGGTGGTGAACGGCATTGACGCCGGAGACAAAAAAAGTCGCCTTCATTGAATACTTATCAAGCAGATTAAGAATTTGTGTCGTCATCGGTTTTGTAGGACCATCATCAAAAGTGAGTGCAACCATATTTTCCCGCGTACTGCCGTGGCTGATTACGGGTAGGAAAAAGTTGGTTTGCGGGAAAAAAGAAGCAAAAACGCACAGAAGAATGTAAAAAAAAGCGACAGCGGCCGCCAGCAAGGGGCTGACAAAATAAACTAACGCGGCGACGGCCAAAAGAATTATTCCTGTAGCTTCGGCCGGATTCAAGAATGGCAATCTTTTTTTCATTGGATTAAGTGCTCCCACAGCGGCCCTGTAAAACCCCGTTCATAGAGTTTGGGCAAAACATGGGTTGCCTTGGCTTCACCGGCGTCGACGAGCCAATTCAAACGACCGTCGGCATGAGTTTCCACTGTTTGCATAATTTCCCGGCCGGATATATGTGGTGATCTATAAAATACGGGGTGCAGAAGATTTTGAGAGGCAGTGATTTGACCTTCCTTCAGGGCGATATCATACAACGCAGTGTGAGGGTAAATGCGGACGCCGCAAAAAAAGAAAAAGACCGATGTTTCCAGTCTATCCATTCCCTTTAATGTTTTTTGCAGGGTTTGATAGTTTTCACCCGGACCGCCCAGAAGGAAATAATGGGCGATGTGCAGGTCAGCCGAGAGTGCTTGACTATGAGCTCTAAATACATCAGCGGCGACAAATGGTTTGCCCAAATTGATGAGCATTAAATCGGACAAAGATTCTGTCCCGAATTCCACATGAGTCAAGCCGGCATCCGCCAGACGTTTATAATAATCGTCTGGAGGAACGGTGGGAGCAAAAAAACCTCCCCAGGGTATGGATACGTGGGCATCAATAAAAGCTTCTGCTATTTCTCTGCTGTGATCGTGACTGGCATTAAAAGCCGAGTCGGTAATAAAAATATATTTGGCGCCGGCATCCTGCAATTCGCGTGCTTTTTGAGCTATTTCACGCGGCGGGAAAAATCGCATCCGGTTGCCTTCGATGTGCGGATAAATGCAGTAGCTGCAGCGAAAAGGGCACCCCCTTTTTGTTTGCAGGTTGAGCATTCCACCGTAGGATAAATAAAATTTTGTATGCGAACTTGCCGGATTAAAACTTCTAATGATTGGACTATCCCACGGTTCGTAAGTAATGATGGATGTTTCTTTAGTCACAATGCCGGGGATCGATTTTACGTCAGCATTTTTTTGCAGTGCCTCCAGAAGCAAGGGCAATCTTTCGCCCTCGCCGGTAATGCCGTAATCTGCATCCAGTGCGTGCAGAAATTCAACCGGAAAAACGGTGAAACCACTGCCTCCTAAAATCAACAAGGCCTGCGAATTTTTTCTGATCTGGCGCACTAAATTTTGGTATTCTGCAAGAAAGCCGCGGCTGTTTATTATATCCAGGTTATCTATATTTCTGATTGATACTCCGACAAAATTGGGTGAAAACTCTCGAATTATCATCCCCAATTCTTCCAGATCATTAAATTCATTTAAATCCACAATTCTGGTTTGATAACGTGAATCCAGTGAACCGGCGACGTAATCGAGCCCCAGTGGATAAACAGGATACGGAACTCTCAGCGTGTTTGCCGAGATTAGCAATACTTTCATCATAGAGGCAAAAGGCAAAAAGCGCTATAAGGTTATTATCTTTGCGTAAGCGAAAGCTTAAGCCTTGGGACGCTGATTCGCTAAAATGTGCGTGGCCAATGCCCGCACCGATGCAAAAACTTTGGCGCCCAGTTCTTTGCTCTCGATTTTGACGCCATAGATTTTTTCAATCATCATTACCAACTCTAGCACATCAATGGAATCAATTCCCGTATCGCCGCCCACAAGCGGAGCATCATCTTTGATATCCTCGGGCTTAATATCCAGTAATCCCAGAGTTTGAATGATTTTAACCTTAAGTTCACTGATTAATCCTTCAATTTGGTTCATTTAACACCTCGATACCTATTTAATATAGCGCCTGTAAGCGCTCTTCAGTTTTTTCTGGAGCCGCTTTCCGAATTTTCTATCGGTAATTGCCTAATGGCTTTGATCTCATCGCCAAGTATTTTTTCTAAAATGATTCGTACTGTCCAACTCGAAAGAGCCTTCATGTATTTAGGGCCGGCAAGATACATACCATACATAAACATAAGCCACGAAATGCCATAAGTTACCGGGATACCGATAAAACCAATGAACGGTCGGTTCAACCATGTGGCAATTATTCCCAATACTGGAACCGCCGGCAAACCTATAAGATAACTAAAAGCAATTAAAAAAATACCTACATATGTACGAACCGAAAGCCTTTCTTTAAAAACACTCAAATCGGCATGCTCAGTGATGGCTTTCCGGCAATACTCTTTTCGGGCAAAATATAATGCAATTTTTTTTATTATGTTCACAATCGTTCCAGAAAATAGGCGCATTTTTTAAAAAGCTTGTGATGATAGCTTTAAGTGGAAAATAATTTCAAGGAAAATTTGCATATCAATTATGAATAAAGAACATTATATCTTACGGATGTAAAAAGACGGTTGAAGATAAAAAAATCGCCAACCGCCGGAAATATATTACCTTGCCATTATCCCGCCAATAGAATTTTTGGATCTATTGGGATAATCCTTGTATCCTATGTTCTTGAATATCCCCGTTCTGGCCTGTTGGATACTGGCAATTAATTCATTATCCACAAAGACTTTGCCCTCGCCGGCGACTATTGCCGCACCGGAACCTTTCAATTGGGCATAACGCCGGACATCGATTTCATAACGAACACATTTATTAAAAGGGCGGATTTGACCGCTGAATGATACATCTCCACAGCCCAGAGCCCGGCCATAACCTAAAGCACCGCGCCATAGACAATAGAAGCCTAACAGCTGCCAGACAGCATCAACACAAAGGCAACCTGGCTGCACGGGATCTCCAATGAAATGACACTGAAAATACCAGGCATCCATACGGATGTCTTGTTCCGCAATGATTCTTCCATGTTTGCCGTCGTTTTCCGCTTTCAATATCCTGTCGATCATCAGGAAAGGTGGTGCCGGCAGCCGGGCATCAAAGTGTAGCGGCGGATCCGACACCAAAGTCCCGTAAGCTGTTGCCAGAATTTCCTCAAAATTAAAATGATCCCGCGATAAAAATTCTTGATAATTCATCATCGTTTTTTCACTTTCTTATAAATTTTAATCCCGGTGGAGTGTTTAATGATATAGTTTTAATGATACCCGGGCTGAAGGTCATTCCAGTGCCGGCATAAATTTCCCGGGCCCCAGCACTGGCCGCAGTTACAAATTAGATTGTCGGAATTTACTTCTTGGTAAAGCGAATATATTAGAAAAGCTCTTTTGTCAAAAAGAAAATATCTGCGGGACGCATACGAGGATTATATCCAGATAAAATAAGCATATTTAGATAAATAGAAAAACAATAGTTTACGACCACCAAATTATCAGACAAAATTCAATAGCGTTGGAAGAAAATTTGCGTTATAAGATAATCTGATGGAATAATTTATCAAAAAAGAGGAAAAAATGAACAGAGCAGCTCTCCACAAAATTAGTTACGGTATTTATATAGTGACTTCCGGACAGGATGGAAAATTCAACGGCCAGATTGCCAATTCCATGTTTCAGGTCACAGCGAATCCGGCGACAATCGCCATCAGCATCAATAAAGAAAACTACACGCACGAATTAATCAGACTCAGCCGTAAATTTGCCGTTTCGATTCTGGCCGAAGCGGCGCCGATGAAATTCATCGGCCTTTTCGGTTTCAAAAGCGGGCGAGATGTAAACAAACTGCAAAACACGAAAACAAAGATAGGTGTGACAGGCGTGCCGATTGTTTTGGAAAACGGCATCAGCTACATTGAAGCTGAGCTGGAAAGCGAATTGGATTGCGGCACGCATACAATATTCGTCGGGCGCGTTGTTGATGCTGATGTTATCAGCAACGAAGAACCCTTGACTTATGCCTACTATCAAAAAGTTAAAGGCGGCAAATCATCCAAAAACGCGCCGACCTATGTGAAAGAAGAGAGGGTAGCGCCGTCGACCTCAACCGCAGCGCGTTATGTATGCAGCGTTTGCGGTTATGTTTACGATCCGGCCAAAGGCGACCCCGACAGCGGTATCGCACCCGGCACCAAGTTTGAAGATATCCCGGATTCCTGGGTTTGCCCGGTTTGCGGCGCGAATAAGTCTAAGTTTGAAAAAGAATAATAACTCCTATTTGTGTGTTAATTTATTTCTTCCTGTAATAAAGCATGCAGCAATTTTGCGGGGCATACTTCCTTTCAAGTCGTAATCAATATTTAATTGACATACATGACCGACAATTTTATAGTTCACATATACTATAAATTTGTAGTGCTCATTATTTATACAAAATACGTATAAATATTATATGGAAGGCTGTTCATGAAAAATATAATTTGCAGCGTTATAATAGCGAGCATTCTAGTAATGCCGCTTGTATGCACCGCTTCTGGAAATCTCACTATTGAACAAATCGACGGCCAATGGGTAAGAAAAAAATATTTAGATTCCTTAAGGTCAACACGCTCTCAGTTTTCTGAGCAACCAGAGAACGTTTCGATCTCTGCGAAAAACAACCGGTTAAATTGGACGACTTATCATGAAAGTTCCTGGCGCAGGATCCTGCGTATTGAACCATCCGCTAATGCCTATGTTTTGGTTGTCGGTCAGTGGGAAGTAGAGTCTCCAGCCCCAAGTGAAACATTGCACGTTCCATTTAAACCCGCAATAAATCACGAAGGCAAAATAACATCCATCGAATTCTTAGACAACTCACTTGTGAGTAGTAAACGTGAGCCGTTCATTCGATTAGCTGTGTCTTTAAAAGAATATGCCAATGAACTGCTATTGGTTGGCCAATATGTCGACCAGAAAGGAAAACGGTATTCTTTTAGTAAAGAAGGTGTCGCATCGTGGCCCGATAGGTCGTTTTTGTATGAATTGCCACTGGATTCTTCTGAGGCAGGATGTGATTATTTTCAAACGGACGATCCAAAGGAACCTGGGAATTGGAAACGATATGGGTTTAAGTGGAAAGGTGATCGACTCTATTTATTCACCATCACTTATGATAGGGATACACCTATCGCATGTGAAGACCATTCTTTTGTAAGTCTTGTTCGCCGGTAGTTGTCATAAAACAATCATCACTGGTTTATCTATCCTGCTCTGTTATCTATGGCGATGAGAGCGCGAGCATAATTCCTGTAAGCGTTAATTGACGAAATCTGAAAATCATGTAACATTACAAACGGTAATGTTTGGAACATTGTGTCTATTGGCCAGGACACATCAATCCACTTTTTTCCAGGTGTAATCGGGGTTATAGCTATCCATCGATTCGGCAATCTTTTCTGTATCCTTACCCAGATCTTTCTGATAAACGATTCCGTCCTTATTCACTATAAATGTTGTTATCCCCGAAGAACCATACACAGCCGGATAGGCAACCAGAGCAAATCCGCCAATCATTTTTCCATCCACAATATAATTGTAAGCTCCACCCGGCGCGTCTTTACCCTGGCTTTTGAGTATCTTGTAATAATAGCCATGATAAGGAGAAGGTTCTATTCCCGGCCGCGCGATTCCCTTCATTTCTGTCTTAGAAGCACCGGCTACCAGAGGCCCAAGCAGGCTTGATTTTTCTTCATCCTTTGCATCCCAGCAAAGTCCATTTTTCTTGCCCGGATCGCTGGCCAACTTTTGCGCATATTCAGCAATGCCGTAGGCACTTTGTTCGCGGGCATATTCTAATTGCGAATCCACATAGGCCAGGCAAACTTGGACGGCTGAAATTTCATTCTTGCCAATTCTGCGGGCAATGATCTCTTTTATTCCTGTTTCTGTATCAAAACGCCAGCGATTGCCTGCTTTAACAACCGGAACAGGCCAGGGCCAGTCATTATCACCTACATGCAAAACTACCTTATTTACTCCTATATTCTCCATCCTGTGTTTTTCATCGTAAGCCTTGGTAAATCTTTCTCGTGCCCTGGCATTTGCCTCCGCGTCAGCCGGAAAGATATCTTTCCCGGCGGAGCCGAATATGTCTGCTAATTGTCCAGCATCGCCGCTCTTAATCGCCGTTATTAGCGTACTGAATGCTTTATCCGGCGAAGCAAATGTCCGCTGGGTCATTTTGGCTGCATGGCTGTTGCCGCCGAGGATGAAAATAAACATGGCTGTAATAATGATGCAATAATGGATAGTTTTGATTAAATCACTTTTTCTTTCCTGCACAAATATTCTCATCACCATTCCTCCATTTGTAGGTGCTCAATCCTGAAGCTGTTGTTCATCTAGTCGTTCGGCCTCCGCCCCCGCTATGAGATCCACCGCCTCCACTCCCGTTCGTTCGGCCTCCGCCCCCGCCATGAGATCCACCACCACCTCCGCTGCCGATACTAGTGTAACCGCGTTTACTGTGCTGAGTTACTTCTCGGCCACTTGACCCGAAACTTTCGAAGGCATGGCCTTTCTGAGGCTGTACAATTTGCCTTGAACCGGAACCAATACTGCGTGGCTGCATCATCTGGCGGCCTGTATCAGGCTTTGCCGGAGAACTAATACGCGCGCCTGTCGCTTTGCCCTCAGGAGCAAAGCCCCTAAAAGACTTACGTGCCGCTACACCGGGACGTTCCATCTGGCCGAACCTCCGGGCAGTTCCCGGATTATTATAGGCTATCCCACGGCGATGAACAGGATTGTGTACCCAGGTCTCTGTACCGCCATGCATTCTGCTGATTGAAGCCCTGTGGACAACAAATGTTTTATCTACATTGACAAATATCTGATGCCGATGCCAGTGGAAACCGCACCAGAAATCCAGAGGGCCTATAAATATGGCCGGACCGAAAAAGAAACCGGGGCCAACAAAGGCTCCCGGATACCAAAACCACAAAGGCGCGCAGGCATGATACCACCAGGGGCCATAAACCCAGCATGGATCATAGGCAGGTACATAAACAACCTCGGGAGTCGCAGGCTCGATAATTATTGCTCCTTCCTGGGAAGTTACATTCTGCTTATCGGTGGAGGAAAGATTACCCTGAGCTTGCGCTTTGGTGCGCAGACTCTGGATTGTATTCATTACCTGATCCTGTTGACCAAGAAAGGCATTTCCCAGATCATTGGTCAGATCAAGTTTGTCACTCATCATGGCCAGTGTCTGGGGATAGTGGCACAATGATTTTACACTTACGTCCCAGGGCTTTTCCTGAAGAGCCGCGTCTAGCGAATCTCCTGTAAGACCTTGATTCTGTTTGAGCCAGCGATCTGCCTCGACCACTTCCAGAGGATAGGTCGATGCCATAAGAACCTGCGAAAGCAGTGTATCCGGATACAAGGCAATTGGCGCAAGAAGCCTGTCGAGCTCTTCCTGTGAATAAATCCGCGGCGGCTGTACGGCCGCGTTTTCTTCCGGTTCCTGTGCTTTAAGCGACATCGGCAACACCAGAGACAATATCAGCAGACACATTATTGCTTTTGAACAATATTTGGTTTTCATTTCTTTTACCTCGTAATCAGGTATTGATGCACCAATAAAAAATAAACAACGGAAAGAATACGCATTTTTACCACTTGCCAGAGAATACCATAATCTTATGTTAGGGGTCAATTACTATATAAGGGTGTTTTATGCCATACGATAAATTATAAAACACAAGGTGCTACGGACCGATATTTTCTTAAAAATATCCTTTTTAGAATTTAGAGCATTTCTTCCGGAAAGAAACAAATTGTCAACCGCGGCAAAAATGCCGGACTTCAATCAGTAATAACACCATTCATGTCCGACATGCCCGACGACAGACATCAAAACAACATCTCACTTTTTGTGGTCAATATTTAATTGACATACAAAACAATTCTTCATATACTCCCGCCGCGAAAAAGCAATGCCTTATCAATCAGTAATAATGCGCAATCCGCATACGAGGAGAGAAAAATGGTGGCACTGTCTGTGGGGAAAAAACGCGAACTGGGGGTCTTGTCGAGTATGTTGACCAAGACCGTAGGAGCTATCGGCTTGATGGCCATTCTGCTGTCCTGCGGCGGCGGTGATAGTGGTGGTGTAAGGGGCTACAGCTACACGCTCGGCGGCACTGTCAGCGGCCTGGCCGGCAGCGTGCTGATCTTGTATAACAGTACTACCGGAGAGAATCTGAGCATCTCTGCCAACGGTATTTTCACCTTCAACACGCCGGTGCATACCGGGGATGCCTACTCCGTCACCGTCATGACGCAGCCCCCGTTCTTATCCCAAACCTGCACCGTCAACAATGGTAGTGGCGTAATCAACGACGCGTCTGTGTTTACTGTGGTGGTGAGCTGTGTGACACCGCCGCCGCACTCCGTCACGGTTGACCCCACAGGGCAATTTGCCTATGTGGCCAATACGGGTGAGAGCAATATCTCCGGCTATACCATTAATTCTTCCACCGGGGCGTTGACGGAAATCAGCGGAAGCCCGTTCGCTGCCGGGACGAATCCTTACTCCGTCACGATTGACCCCACAGGGCAATTTGCCTATGTGGCCAATACGGGTGACAACACTATCTCCGCCTATACCATTAATTCTTCCACCGGGGCGTTGACCCCCATCACCGGGAGCCCGTTCGCTGCCGGGAACAAGCCGCACTCCGTCACGGTTGACCCCACAGGGCAATTTGCCTATGTGGCGAATTATAATTCCAACATTATCTCTGCCTATATCATCGATTCTTCCACTGGGGCATTGATCAACCCCACGGCAGTGACTGCCAAGACGAATCCTTACTCCGTTACGGTTGACCCCACAGCGCAATTTGCCTATGTGGCCAATACGCGTTCCAAAAATATCTCCGCCTATACCATCGATCCTTCTACCGGGGCGTTGACTCGCATCACCGGAAGCCCGTTCACTGCCGGGAAGAAGCCTTACTTCGTCACGGTTGACCCCACGGGGCAATTTGCCTATGTGGCCAATGCGGATGACAACACTATCTCCGCCTATACCATCGATCAGATCATCACCCCCGGGGCATTGATTGCTGTAGGAACAACGGCAGTGGCTGCCGGAACAAGTCCTTACTCCGTCACGGTTGACCCCACAGGGCAATTTGCCTATGTGGCCAATACGGGTGACAACACTATCTCCGCCTATACCATCAATTCTTCCACCGGGGCGTTGACTCCCATACCAGGAAGCCCGTTCACTGCCGGGACGGCTCCCAGCTCTGTTACGGTTGTCCAGTCGTCAGGAAATTTATTTGCCTATGTGGCCAATTATAGTTCCAACAATATCTCCGGCTATGCGATCAATTCTTCCACCGGGGCGTTGACGGAAATCAGCGGAAGCCCGTTCACTGCCGGGAAGAAGCCTTACTAATTCTTATTCCGTCACGACAACCGGAACTATTCAGTAATCAGGGAAGTGGCCTATTATGAGGCTGCAGAAAGCTTTTTAAATAGCCGCTCTTGTGTACTTAGCTCCCAATAATTCGGTAACTTTTTGCAGCTTATCAATCCTTAAGTAAACACAATTCGCGACCGCCGGCGAACATCGACGCCTCGCCTGATCTTTGGAGGTCTATATTTCCTTGACATACAAGACCGAGTTTCTTATAGTTCCAGCACGAAGAAACAATATCTTTTCCAATGCTGCCCTGATATTATCTTCGGTTTAGAAATGGAGTAATACCTAAGACATACGGAATTTCCCGGACAAATTTACTTAATTTCAACGGAGGGATTACAAAGATGCATAAATACATTTCCACAAGTTTTATTCTCTCCTTATTATTTTTGTGTTTTATGGTTTATCCTGTTTTCGCGGGAGATAGCGGCGTTAAGAAGGGATGCGCTGCGATTTCCCCGATGGAAATTCGGGATATTCTGAAAAAAATAAACGCCAGTAATGCGGCGGTATTATATATAAAAAAATCTCCTCTGGCCGGGATATGCGAAGTTGCTATAGACCGGGGCGGGCCGCCGGCCATTTTTTATTTTGATATTGCCAAAACCCATCTAATTTTCGGCAACCTGGTGGAAATAAAAACCATGATCAATCGCACAGCCCAGTCAGCCAGGGAAATCCAGGATAAAAAGCGGATTGACATCTCCAAAATCTCTTTAACCGCCGCCCTTGTCCTGGGCGATTTAAAAGCAGAAAAAAAAGTTATTATTTTTACCGATCCGGACTGTCCATACTGTAGCGAACTGCACAAGGTAATAAAACAAATCAGCGACAAGAGAAAGGATATTGCCTTCTATATTAAGATGTATCCTTTGGAAATGCACAAAGATGCATATTGGAAGTCCAAAAGCATAGTCTGTAATAATTCTATGCAATTGCTTCAGGATTGCTTTGACAAAAAGGAAATAGAAAAAACGGATTGCAAAACAGAGGAAGTTGACAATACGTTAAAGCTGGTCAAATCCCTGGGCATAACCGGAACACCGGCAATTATTCTGCCGGACGGCAGGCTGCGCATAGGCACCATGCCGGAGACGGAATTGACGAATCTGATTGATGGCAAGATCTGATAAGAAATTGTCATTACTAACGGCGGTACGGCTTTTCAAGTGGCATGTGCGGACTCGTAGGTGTTCTCAACAAGCACTTCTTCCTGTAATGTGGTTTTTCTTATTTTCTAAATTCAGACAACACTTTAATCGTAATTAATCAAAATACTGAAGAACTCTAGCTTAATATGTGGTATAAGTATAGAGGACGGATCAGAGGCAAACATTAGCCGCCCTGAAAGGATTAGCGATGGACTTCGATGAAGGCTA
>JBEKMF010000056.1:0-14315 GCA_050008655.1 Smithellaceae bacterium | reverse complement strand
AATATTGAAAAACCGGTATCAGCAACCTTGTGTTCTTTTGTAGTATTTCCGGCTTACAGGCTTCATATAATGATGAAATTGTGTTTTCGTAGACCTTAAACTCTTTCCAATAGTCATCTTTTTCCAGTAACTTGTTAGCAAAAGACTTAAATATTTTCAGCCTGCTGAATGTTTCGCCGCTCTTCAACACCTTTTGCAGATCAATATCCAGAGCAGCACAAAACTGTTGGCCTTGTACCAAAGCGTCATCAAGCAGGTTATAGAGATTGGCTTTATCCTGCACCGGACTATTTTCTTCATCACTGACCGCATATTCAGACAACGCCTTTTTCATATTGCGAAAGACATTATAGTAATCCACTATTTCACCGTTGGCTTTGATTACGCCGTTAATAATGTGCGACGTCACACGGTTGGCCCGCGCGATGGCTTGCATCAGCGTGTGATCTTTCATCGGTTTGTCGAGGTAGAGCGTGGAGACAGTTGGTGCGTCGAAACCCGTCAGCCACATGGCGCAGATAAATACCAGTTGCAGCTTATCTGTCGGGTCTTTAAACCGGTATTCGATATCATGCCCGTTTTTATCAATGGCGTTGATCTTTTTACGATGCAGTTTGATTTCCAGCCCTTGTTTGGCAAAACGCTCTTCTTCGCCCGCGTCCTCGCTGATGACTACCGCCATTTCCACCGAGCGCATATAATCGAGCTTTTTCTGCAAGCGCTGTTTTAGGGCATCATCATCAAACTTGCTGATTTGACCAACAAGCTTTTTAATTTCCTCTTTCCAGTATTTCTGTACCTTGTCATACATTTTTACACAGGTGTATTTATCCACGGAAACAACCATGCCTTTTCCCAGATACCCACGATTGGGAAAATGCGCGGCAATATCTTTAGCTATTGTTTCCAGCCTATCATCCCGTTTGATAACTTCTATTTCAGTCGCGAATTCCTTTTCCAGTTTTTCCTGCGCTTTTTCGTCAAGGTTCTCATCTTCCAGAATTTGATAAAATTCATCGCTAAGGTTTTCATTTTGAATGAGGACTTCGGGAACGCGCTTTTGGTAGAAGAGCGGCACAGTCGCACCATCATCAATAGACTGCACAAAGTTATATTCGCTGACATAATCCCCAAACCAACTATTCGTTTTGCGTTCGCGCCCTAAAAGCGGCGTACCGGTAAAGGCAAAATACTGCGCGTTGGGCAATCCCTTGCGCATGTTCTCGGCCAGGGCCGCATATTGCGTGCGGTGGGCTTCGTCAACAATAACAATTATGTCGTCGCGCTTCGATAGCAGAGGATATTCCTTGCCCTTATCAAAGCGGAACTTTTGAATGAGAGTAAAGACAAGTCGCATGTTACGCCCCAGAAAATTGCGCATTTCTTCGGAATCTTTAGGCCGTGCCGCCTCGTTCTTGCTCACTGTACCGGTATCCAGAAAATTACGGTAAATCTGACCGTCGAGGTCTTCGCGGTCGGTAACTATGACAAAAGTATAGTTGCCCGGATATTTACGGAACACCTTACGAGATAAAAAGATCATCGAAAAACTTTTCCCCGATCCCTGCGTATGCCAGAAAACGCCAAGCTTGCCGTTCTTTTGTTCGCGGTTGACGAAAGATTCAATGGCCTTGTTTACACCGAGGAACTGGTGATTTTGCGCCACAATCTTGTTTGTGTCTCTATGATACAGAATAAAATTTTCGATGTAATCGAGAAGCCGCTCTTTGGGTAAAAGTCCGTGTAGAACGCGCTCAAGACTTGCGCCTTCCTTTTCAATCGCTTTGCGGTTGACTTTTTCCGTTTCATCATCAGAACGCAGCCAACTGAAAAAGAATTCATACCCGGCGGTGAAACTGCCCACGCGAGTTTCCAGCGCGTTGGAAAGCACGCAGAAGGCGTTGTACTGGAACAATAGCGGAATATCTTTTTTGTAGTTGATCAGGTTATCGTCATAGGCGTTTTGTACTTTGACATTGGAGTTCTTGAGTTCAATAAATACCAGCGGCAGACCATTGACATAGATCAAAATATCCGGCCGCCGCGGATAACGTTCGCCTTTGATCCAAAGCTGTGTCACCGCGCAAAAGTCGTTGGCTTCAGGATGGGTAAAATCAATTACGCGAACAATGCCATGCTCGGTTTTGCCTTTTGCGCCTTCATATTCAACAGGGATGCCGTTGCGTATAAAATTATAAACTTCCTTGTTGGCTAACAGAGGCGACATAGCGTAGCGACGCGATGTCAGCTTTTCAATCGCTTCTTCAATTATCTTTTCGGGAATATTCTTGTTGAGTTTAAGGGCATAGGTTTTAAGAACATCGAATAAAACCACTTCCTGTTTGGATTCACGATTGGAATTGTCTGTCAGATTTTCCACATCCTGCGTATAGCAATTGACTGTGCGATAGCCGTAGGTCTTGGTGAGCAGAGCCACCGCAGCTTTTTCAATCTGGTCTTCAGAAATGAAATTAGGCATTCGCGGCTGCTTCCTCCTTCATGCTATCAGGAAACTGTATATCGAGATTCTCCACATCAATCTTGCCGGACATCAGGCGCGAGAGAAGACGTTCGCGAGAAGTTCTTAATGTTTGTAGAAGGAAATAACTTTCAGACACTTTTTGTATCAATGGATATACAATTGAATCAAACTTTTCGACAATGGTTTCATGTGGCTTAAAAACAAACATTCGTTCAAAAGATTTATTCCAAACGACGTATGGTCTATCAGCACCATTGCATATATTATTGGCATATTCGATAGAACTATTTTGAAAGAGTAATAGATAAAGATATGAATAAAAGTAATGGTCCAATGATCTTATGACAAAGCAAGTTGTTCGCGTAATCCCATCGAATGGCGCAATACATACCTTGTGTAAATATGGTCGCATTGCACCAAATAATATATCGCCTTTTTGAAAAGTAACTAAGCTACTTTGAGCTTCTTCATAACTCAAATGAGATTCAGGGTTAAAATGCTTCTGCTGTAATAAATCAATTGGTAAGTAATAGCGATTTTCGAGATGGATTCCAGGTTTTGTGCTTTTTGAAACTTCATCAGCAATTTTATTTAATTCAACAACCTCCCAACCTTCCGGCACGCCTTTAACAATTTTTGTCTTTTCATGGCCGGGGAAACGAAGGCGGACAAACCACTCGCGGTAGAGCTCCTCGGCCATCTTCTCCAGAATGGCGATGCGGCGGTTGTTGTTTTCAATCAAATCGTCATAAGCCGAAAGCACCGCCGCAATCTTCCGCTGGATGGGGGGTGGAGGTAAGGGAATTTCGGTATTACGTAAAATATCAGTGTTAATATTTTGAATTGCTGCACCATAAGAGATGGAATTGAAACTTTTAATAAATGTTATCAAGCAATAGTAAAGATATTGCCGATCTACATTTTTATTTATGGATTTAAAGTACAACCAACCATCATGTATGCACCCTTCAATACCTAAAAATATTGGAAACCCAAGAGTGCCACTGGCCGCCAAAATTAGAGCACCGGGTGGCAATTTCCTGCTAAAAGAAGCACCATATTCATTTACATACTCTTTTGTTTTGTAAATGTATTTAAATGAAGCTGTCGCATCAGCGATTTTTATCCACGGGATTTTGCCATCAATGAAGTAAGCCTGATCAATGATTGGACGTGGTGATGAACCCCTCCCAATTTCACTAAAACCACCTATTCTTTGATAATGCCAGCCCTTCATTCTTCCCCCGCGATCAGACGGATATTCTTTCCGATCACCGTTTCCAAATCACGGGCTTCGGCATTGAGCTTCTCCAGCTCGGCATTCAATATCAACATCTCGTCAATAAACTCTTCCTCGGTTTTGCCGTCCTCTTCTATGACTACGCCGACATAGCGGCCAGGATTGAGAGAGTATTCCTGTTCTTTGACCTCATCGAGTTCGGCCAATTTGCACAGGCCAGTGACGTCTTCATATTGCGCTTCAGGAAAGCGCTCGTGCAGCCAGTCAATGTGTCCAAAGAAATATTCGGTAGCCTTGGCTTCTTTATGCAAATCTTCGAGTTCGATTTTCAGGTTTTTCAGATCTTTATTTTTGTTTAAATCTTTCTCAATGTGCCGGACTTTCTTATCCACTTCTTTCAGTAGTTCATGAAGCGAAGCAAAAAAAGGCGCGATGGTTTCGGCAAGTTTTCTTTGCGCTTTATTGGCTTTGTCAACTACCCTGACATCAATGTTCTTTTGGTATTCGCTGTATGCTTTGAGTAACCTGTCCGCATCTTTCAACACCGGTGCAAAATCGGGAATATCTTTGCCATTATTCTCTTTCAAAAAGCCGATTACTTTTTTAGATACTTCATCAAGATTGGGGCGGTTTTCGGTAAGTCTAGCAAAGCCCTTATTGTAATAGTCATCCACCAATTCAACAAACGCCTGACGGTTGCCCCGATGCAGGCGGCTGATGATAGCGATGTTTTGAATTTGCTCGTCGGTAAACTCACGGTGCGCCCGGTCAATTTGCGTGAAAATGTTTCTGGCGTCAATAAAGAGAATATTGTCGTCCTGTTTATCCTTGTCAAAAAACCAGAGCGTTGCCGGTAGAGTAACCGTATAGAACATATTGGACGGCAGGGTGAGCATGGCGTAAATCAGATTTTTCTCAATGAGCGTCTTGCGGATGTCCGCTTCGCTGTGGCGCGCGTCCGACGCGGAGTTGGCCATGACCAGTGCGGCGCGGCCTTTCTTTTTAAGTGAAGTGGCAAAAAGATTTATCCAGAGGTAGTTGGCGTTGGGCACCGTCACGGCGCCTTTGTCCTTGGCCTTTGCTTTGGTCTTGTTGCGGGGGATGCCGTAGGTATTGAAACGTCTGTCGGCTTCCACCTTGGCCAGATTTACGTCATCTACATTAAACGGCGGATTGGCCAACACATAATCGAATTTTTCAAAACTGCCGTGAAGATCTTCGTAATAGGTATTAGCCTGCCTGATATCGCCGCGCAAGCCGTTAACGGCAATGTTCATCTTGGCGAGCTTGACCGTTTCTAATGTTTTTTCCTGTCCATAGACAAAAAGGCTGGTGTCCTCGCCGGGTGATTTGCGTCCTTCAATAAATTGCGCGGATTGCACAAACATGCCGCCCGAACCGCAGGCCGGGTCAAACACAGTGCCGTTATGCGGTTCAATGATCTGAACCATCAGGCGGACAACTGAACGCGGGGTGAAAAACTCACCACCGCCTTGTCCTTCGGTTATGGCAAACTTACCAAGAAAGTATTCATAAATCTGCCCGAACATATCGCCAGAGATGTCTTTAGGAATATCGGCAAAGTTTTTAAGAAGTTGCTTGGGAAGACCACGATATTCAGGCTTGCGTACCAGACGAAAGTATTCATCCTGCGGTAAGGTATCTTTGAGTTCTGGTTTGTATTCCTCGATGAGGTGCATAGCCCTTTTCAAGGCCGGGGCAATCTCTACTTTTTCCGGCAGATTTAATAAATAATCATAACGTGCTTCCGGCGGCAGGTAGAATCCGCATTTTTCAATGGCGATTTCATCAATGGGACGTTCGCGACGGCTGCCTTTCAGTTTTTTAAATTCCTCGTTGATTTCCTGCTCGAACAGTCCGTACTTATTGTCCGCAAATTTAAGAAAGATTAAACCAAGTACCGGCGTGGAATATTCGGATGATTTGAGGTCGGAGTTGGCTCTTAAGGTATCAGCAGTTTGCCAGAGTGTTGCTTCCAGTTTTTTCAGTTGTTCAGGCGTCATCATTTACACCCAACATCGAGGGAGTAATTCTTTGAGTTTAAAAGCAAAATCAAGAATAATTGCCGTTCATAATACAACTTCTTAAAATCAATTCAACTGCAAAAAAGGCTAACCCGTAGTAGTCAATACATGCTATCAAGTTTCTAAAATGGACTCGTCCGCGAAGCTAAAGTAGTTGCCATCGCCGATGATGATATGATCCAGCATCCTGATTCCCATCAGTTTACACGCGGCTGATAGCTCGACCGTTATTTTTTTATCTTCCGGGCTAGGCGTAATATTGGCGCTGGGGTGATTGTGAACACAAATAATAGAGGCAGCAAATTTTTGTAATGCTGTATGAATAATTTCCCGGACAATCGGCGCGGCTTGATTGACGGTCCCTACGGCCGCATCGGCAATATCGATGATTCCGTTGTTGCTGTTGAGATAGACAACTTTAAATACTTCGGTCTTGAGGTCGCGCATTTGCGGCATGATGATATCGACAACATCCCCGGCAGTGACAATTTTTTTCTTGATGCTAACGACTTCGTCTTCGCGGAAACGCCTGCCAATTTCCAGGGCGGCTTTGATTTGCGCGATCTTGGCGGGGCCCAATCCTTTAAATTCTTTCCAATCGCGGATATCGGAGTGGCTCATGTTGCGGAAAGTGCCGAACTTATCGAGCATCTTTCTCGCGAGATCAATGGCGCTGTTCCCCTGTACACCGGTGCGCAGTTGTATCGCCAGAAGCTCGGAGTTGCTCAGTGCTGAAGCGCCTTTCTTCAACAGCTTCTCCCTCGGCCGGTCGTCCTTGGGCCAGCTTTTAATCCCGTTAGAGGTTTTTTCCCCGTTAGAAATCTTTTTATTCATACAAAACTAACTCCTGAGGATATTTTCTAACTTCTGAGGCTTTAAGCTATCTAATTTCTAACGGGGTGAACCCCTTTCACGTAGAGTATGATCGATTTTTCCCCATCTCTAACGGGATGAATCCCAGTTGATTTATTTTTTCTCAGTCACGCTTACACCGTTAGTGGCATGATGGCACACAATGCGGTCAAGTTTTAAAATATTATTTTAACTGTTTCCAGTAAAGATTTTCTAAATTTGATGTTCTAAATTACGGGTATGAACTATACCCCTCGACCTTGTATGTGTCAACCCCGACCCCATTAGAGATTTATTCGATCTCTGGCGGGGTAAATCAGAAGTTATATAGATTAAGCTTTAAATCCTGATTTTACCACTATTGGAATCACAATTGCCGCAATGATGCCGATGATAGCAATAATGATTCCAATCAGACAGAGTATTCCCAAAAATTTCCAAAATGATTTCTGATATGAAAGCGCGGATTCCATTTCGAATTCGCTTTTAGTGCCCAGGAAGCGACCAATCGCCGAGGAATACTTAAAAAGATATACTGACGGAATTAGATAAAAAATCGCGGCAACTATATAAAATATTCCCATGACTGCCGGAATGTTAGCTGCTTTCGGAATTAGATTGCCTGCGAATATCACAAATATTCCCAAAAGCACCATAAATCCTGTCCCAATAAAACCCATAATAGATAAAAATTTAGTCCAGGATTTTATAGAAGGCATAGAGTTAATCATTTGATCGGTTACTTTCACCCCTGAAGATGCGACTAATTGTTCATTCATAAACGTACCCCCCCTTATCCTTTTTTATTTAACTTAATCTAGGGACACCATACTAGTTTTCGGAATCGTGCCCCCGCGCCACGCTTGAGCAGCTTCTCCCCGTTAGAAATCATTTTATCCTACTATGAAACTTACCATTCTAGGAATTCTTAATTTCTAACGGGGTGAACCCTCGGCCGGTCGTCTTTGGGCCACGACTTTATCCCGTTAGAGATTTTTCCTCTTGGCTTACCATTCGATTTCATCTTTTGCGGTTACCTCAATCATACGCATAGAACATGATTTTTCCCCATCTCTAACGGGATGAATCCCAGTTTTCTTGTTTGACTTGGTCATACTCACGCTTATTGTTTCCCCCGTTAGAGATAAATCTCTAACGGGGTGAATGAGCAGGTTCATCTACCACCAGGCCCTCCGCCCATCTTTCCACTGCGATCAATTCCATCGTGGTCCATTGGATTATAGGGAATTACGATCTGCAACAGGATATCATCCTTGCGTTCCCAAACGAATGCTCTGTAATCGGGCAGCATTTCATAGTAGCCGCGCACTTTGCCCTCGCTGTCCTTGATGATGAATTTGCCCATGTGGTAAGTCCTGCTTGTCTGCTCGTGTTTGAGCAAACCATCGAGGGTTTTTAAGAACTCCTCGCGGGGGTAGTCTGTACTGATTTTTCCTTCCGGCAAGACATAGACAAATCCGGCATTTGGATCAATCGGTTCGCCTTCCGGCAATCTCAGCGCTATAATTTTTTCAAACTTTTTGTCCGGAATACGGCTCACTTTCTCACTTTTGATGACCTTGCCGTAAGAAGCGCAGCCGCTGACTAAGGCCAGCGTGCCCAGCCCGACTATCACGTTTTTCACATATTCGTTAATCTTCATCACTGAACTCCTTTCAATCACAAAACCAGCAAACTTCAGGGGTGAGTTGTCAGTATCCTACGCCCCTGCCACCTATGTTGGCGGGATTGTTCCTCCTGCGCTTCGAGCTTCACTCCATTCGCTCTTAGCGGGAGTCACGATCACTGCGTTCCTAGGATAGTTCCACTTACGCTTCGAGCTTCACTTCATTCGCTCTTAGCGAGTGTCACTACCTCGTCCAGCAGGATGTTGACGCTCTCATTAACAAAAGGCGCATACTGCTCCCGGGTCTTTTGCCTTTGTTCGGAACGTGTTTCCTTCTCCGTGCCTGCGCCTTCCTCCTTTATCGTCTTGCGTAAATCATCAAGCTGGATGATGCCTTTCTTTTCCGCGGCTTCTTTGTTGTCTTTGATGATTTTGGCAAACTTTGCGTCTTTCGCCACCCGGCCCTGCGATCTGGAGGAAAGCCTGGCGATCAGGGCCTCATCAACAGGCTTCCAATGCGGCGCAGCTTTCTCCCGCACGCCCAGGAAGGGCTCGATTGTCTGGGCCGGCAGCGGATAGTCCAGCGCCGCCTCACCGATATCTTCTAATACAAACCAGCCAGGCAGCCTCACGTCCGCCATCACACCAATTTTCTGCGTCGATTTGCCGCCGGGCAGGAAGTACAACGCGGTTGTGACCTTCATTGCACCGAGCTCCCAGGGCAGCGGCATTAGTGCCTGCACGGAACCCTTGCCGAAGGTATGGTCCGAGCCTACAATCACCGCACGGTGATAATCCTGCAGCGCGCCCGCGACTATTTCGCTTGCCGACGCACTGATGCGGCTCGTCAGAACGACAAGGGGGCCCATGTAGAGTGCCCGTGGATCCTCCGCGGGGACCGCATTGATGCGGCGTTCGTCGCCGCCTTTCCCCGGTGCGGCAGAACCATTGGCAAGAATCGTCTCGTCCCCCTGCCTGTCCTTGACTGCTACTATTCCACCATTGCCAATAAAAAGTCCGGCAAGGCGCACCGCCTCTTCAAGCAGCCCACCGCCGTTGCGCGACAGGTTCAGTACGATGCCATCCACCCGCTCTCGCCTGGCCTCGGCAAGAAGTTTTTTCACGTCTTCGTAACTGGACTTGCCGCCCTTCTCGCCGCCGTAAAAAGAAGGAAGATCAATTACACCGAAGCGATACTTCCTTCCGCTCACTTTCCGAATCTCGTAGGTGATCGTCGCCTCCTGTTCCTTCACGTCGATCTTGTCGCGCATAATGGTCACATCAAAGCGCTCCTTGCGCTTCCCCTGCCGCAGGATCGTCAGGGTTACCTGTGTGCCTTTCTTGCCGCGGATCATGCTGATGACGTCGCGCAGGTCCATGTCGGTGACGTCAACGGGCATTTCCCCTTCCTGAGCCACGGCGATGATTTTGTCCTTTGGCTTCAACAGACCGGTTTTCTCGGCGCCGCCACCGGGAACCAACTCTTCAATGACGGTAAAGCCGTTGTCGCTTCTCAGAATCGCTCCTATTCCCTCCAGGGAAAGATTCATCTGAATCTTTAGGTCCTCGAGGTCTTTGGGGGGCATGTAGCTCGTGTGCGGATCCAGGGCTCCGGCAAAAGCCTCGGCTGCGGTCGTAATGAGGTTTGCAGGATTTTGCTCGACCACCCGCATCGTCTGTAACTCATAGCGGTGTATCTGATTCTTTTTAGCTGTTGCCAGGTCAATGCCGGAGAGCAGTGAGTTTTCGATCTGGAATTGCACGATCTTTTTCAGAAACCCCTGCTTTTCTGTCATCGTCTTTGGATAGGGGCGTTTGTCCACGTTGATATTCAGCTCCGTCATCATGTCCAGACGGAAGTCCGGCCCCAGATTTTTTTTGATGATGACCTCGTTCTCCCGCGCCCGCGCGACGAGCAGGTCATAAACGGACTTAAGCGAGGCGCAGTCGCCCTTTTCCGCGCTTTCGAACAGGTCAATGAGTAACGGTTTGAGCTTTTTTAAATCGGACTCGTACAACAGTGTTTTAGAGGGATCAAGGCGCTTGACCATCTGGTCGACAGCGTGCATCCTGATCACCGGGGTGGTGCTCTTCATTGCATAGTGGTTGGCGTAGAATGCTTCCATCAGATCGGGAAGTTGGCTACAGGTAAGGTCTTCTGCTGCCGCAGTGAAGGGGGAGAGGAAGATCATCATCAGGATCAGCGGCAGCGCAATTCTGAACCTGCCCTTCGCCCCGTTAGAGATTGACATGAATCATCACATCCTTTGTATAATTTACCATCCTTAGTCCTTATTGAAACGAAAGCATATTTTAAGTTACTTTATCTCCGACGGGGTTTACCCCGTTAGAGACAGGAAGCGTTTTACGCGATTTTTCAAATACCGCTTTCCCATCCCTGATTTCAGATATTTCTCTCGGGCAAAAGCATCTTCATCATTCAAAGACGCTTCAAAATATATAAGCTCAAAAGGTCCGCGTCCTTTTGTAGACGGAACTTTGCCATTATTATGTTCGCTAAAACGCTTCCGTAAATCCTTGGTACACCCCGTATACATTTTTTTATCTTTTATGCTCTTAAGCACATACACGTAATGCATGAATTGTCGTCTCTAACGGGGTTTACCTATAAACTTTTTTAACTATGCATGACTTGTTCGTATTTTTGAAATAGAGTTCGCCGGAAACACCAGACCAATCCAATACAGATCCATCCCGACCTGCCGACTCAGCACAAACTTCGGTCTTGATAATAATGCGTGTATAAACATCCTGATATAAATTACTGCCGATTTTCTTAACTCTTACTTTATATTTACCGGCGTCAATACCTCCGCCATCCTTAACTGTTTTACGTTGTCGATTTTTACCTTTGTTTTGTTCATCAGTTAATGCATTGTCCCTTCCCCAATGCAGGCGCTCTTCCGAGGTTGAATCTTGATACGAATTGCTATTTTGGGGATTAGTCTTAATATTTTCTTGTGGAGGTATGTTCGTTACAAAGATATCGCCATCTTTATCCGTGTACGTGTAAATTTCCTCCGCCCAAATATTCCCGGTCATCATGGCCAAGGTTGTCATCGGCAAAAAAAGTAGAATAACTATTAGCCGCTTCTTCATATGCCGTTCTTCTGCTTTCTTTTTGAACTACCGAGGAATCCTCGGTATTCCCGCAGTCCATTAAAGCGCTCGAATATGTCTTGCCTTAAATCATCAATATATGCATCGGGACCGTTTTCCTGCTCGACGAGAAGGATTCCCGGACTTGATATTCTTGCAAAAAAACTCGAAAGGTTTTCAATGAAATTGTTAAAATATTCAATTTTCTTGTAACGAGATATTTCTTCCATAATGATATCAATATTCGGTGCGTATCGCAAAACAAAATACATGTAATATAAATCCTTCGCTTGCGTCTTTTTACTTTCTCTATCAATAAAAACCACTCCTTTATGGTATAGAAAAGCCGAGGGTTCTGGACAATAAATAATATATGATTCATTTGTCTTCTTGGCCCGCACTTGTATTGGAATCCGGTTTTTCAGCAGAAATTCAAATTTATCAATTTTATTTATTTGAATTTGTCTTCCGACCAATTTTTCTATGTTATTAGTGTTTACGCCCGGATAAGTAATAAACTCAACCGGAATATTTTCTTTGTGCAAGACAACAGGAAATAATCTATCCATTTGCAAATGGCGTTCGCTGTAATTCAAAGAAGAAAGAGTTTGAAAAATTGTCTTAGGATAATTCCGGGTAATGGATTGATCTACCCCGAAATCAATATCGGCTGTAGTGACCGGACTCTTTATGAAATTCTTCCAATAAAAATTTGAATATATGTATGGCATCCAACCGCCGACCAGCGTAAGGTCAGGAAGATAATCTTTCAGATCTTCCAACACGTTAAAAAATATGGATTCGATTTTATCAGGATCCATAAAAGCTTTTCCCTTTTTCCTCTAAGATGGTTTTAAGCTGTTCGGCTTGCTCCTGCCCTCGTGGCTGGAAATTGTAAAGATCAAGGTAAAGCTGTAAATTAGAAACAACTTTATAGCCCTTTATTGTCTGCCTATTGAAGAAAATGCTATTTTCGTAATACGGACGGATAATGTGAATATTGCCACCTCTTACGAGTTCCTTTAAATCCAATATTTGCCGCAGATCAAGAATATCTTTATTCCGGTTTTCATACTTGAAGTATAAATATATATGATCTGTTATTACAAAAGAAGTTATTAAATTAGCGCCCGAATGAAGAGTCAATGCATACTGTTTATCTTTTAGATAATTTTTTAGTTTTGGTAAAATATTTTTATCAGGTGAATAATAGGTATCAACTTCGTTTAACTCAAACTGGTATGCTGCCAGCCAATCACTGATAAGCTTTCTTCTATTTGTAAGAATCGCATAACTGGCGGGGCCGCGTTTGTTCCATTCTATGTAACCGCTTATTGCCATAGCCTCAAGTACACCTTGAGCCATCCCTATGCTTAAACCTTCATGGCCGATAAAGTCACGGGTTACCCATTTCTTCTCGGGGCAGAATAACATCTTTCTTAAAACCAAAGTTGCTTTGTCGGCAAAAATATTCCTCTTTTTTTTATTATTGATCATAAAGTTTACTTTCTTTTAATGTTCACTCATTGGTGAACAATATATGATAAGTGAACATTAATGT
Organism: Smithellaceae bacterium; assembly: GCA_050008655.1. Classification (GTDB taxonomy): domain Bacteria; phylum Desulfobacterota; class Syntrophia; order Syntrophales; family Smithellaceae; genus UBA4810. The sequence continues at coordinate 1,388 of JBEKMF010000056.1, read as the reverse complement.
CAAGATTTATTTGTTGTATTGATGCTGACCTGAGATAGATGGTCAGGAGGCAAAAAAATGTCCACTATTTTATGGACATTTACAGATAGTGGACATTTTACAAGTTTATTGTCGCAGTTTATTGGGTAATAGCTTCTTTTATCTTTTGCGCTACAGCGTTTTCTTGAAATACTTTTTCAATGGCATCGCCCAGGGCAGCACTTGCCTGTTCTCCGAGCCACTCTTCGGAAAAGGAAACATCATCCCGGGAAAGCAAGCTTTCTACTTTGCTTTTATATAATATCTTGCCTTTAGCCGAATCCGCAAAAACAATGGTCAGCTTCACATTGACTTTATAAGCATGACTGAAAACTCCTCGCTCGCACGTTACTTCCAACTCTTCTATGTTGCCGCCAATGAGAACCCTGCCGGCCCCCTTCGGTATGGTTTCTTCTTTTAGATCCCACTGTACGAGCTTATCGGCAACTTTATAACCGGCTTTTTTCAAATATTCTTTAATGCCGTTAGCAACAGCTTTCGTCGGAATAACATACTTGGGGAATACAGGAACTTTCGTGCCGTCTCTCTCCGTCACCTGGCCGATTATTTTTTTATCATCCACCTGGCGCGTGTCAGTGAATTCCGCTACAGTAATAATAGCGTTATGTGTTTTTTCGTCATTTTTTAAATCTGCCGGAATAACGGCCTTAGCCGCATTGTACCGGAGATTGACGCTGTAAAGGCTGCCGGCAGCAACAGCACAATCGGGTATGCCCAAACCAAAAGCTATCAAAACAAACAGAGCACTTCCCTTCAGGACAAACAAACGATTATTTTTCATATTTTTCTCCTTAATTTTACTATATGAGACATACTTGAGCAAATTGCTTTACGTTTTCATCCTCGCCCATGGCTATTAACTTATCGCCTTCAGCAATAACATAGTCAGCCAGCGGATTGAAAATCATTTTTCCCGAATCTTTTTTAACAGCGACGATTATTAATCCGTAACGTTGACGTATTCCTGATTCCTCCAGCGACATGCCAATAATCGGTGATCCTTTACACACGGAAATTTCTTCCATGCGCAACTCCAAACTTTGCCTGCGGGTAGTTATTTCAATAAAGTCCAGCATGGCCGGACGTAAAATGGCCATGGCCATCCGGACACCGCCCAGTGTATAGGGCGACATAACTCTATCCGCTCCCGCCCTGATGAGCCTGTGTTCCGATTCTTCTTCCTCGGAACGGGACATTATATATATATTCTGGTTGAGTTCCTTTGCCGTTAAAATAACGTAAAGATTTTCCGCGTCCGATGGCAACACGCAAACAACACCCTTGGCCCGTTTGATTCCCGCTTCAATTAAAGTTTTATCCTGTGTTGCATCGCCCTTACAGTAAATAAA
>JBEKMF010000055.1:0-14668 GCA_050008655.1 Smithellaceae bacterium | reverse complement strand
CCTCAAGATATTGTAAAAACATTAATCTTTAATGCCGATGGCGTGCCATGCGCTGTGCTCATCCGCGGTGATCAGGAAGTAAATGAAATCAAGGTAAAAAACTATATTGGTACGGCCGAGCTGGAACTTGCTGATGATGACATGATTAAAAAGGCGACAGGTGCGCCGCGGGGGTTTGCCGGAGCCGTCAAAATTAAGACGCGGGTGATTGCCGATTATTCTATAATGAACATGGTCAATTTTGTCACCGGCGCCAATAAGGAAGATTACCATTTGAAGAATGTTAACCTCGGCCGGGATTTTGATGTTGCATCGTTTGCCGATTTGCGTGTCATCGAAGAAAATGATACCTGTCCCCGATGCGGCGGTAAAATTCAATTTGTTCGGGGAATTGAAGTAGGTCATGTCTTTAAGCTGGGCACAAAATACAGTCAGGCAATGAAGGCTACATATTTAGATAAAGACGGGCAGGAAAAAATTATGGTCATGGGCTGTTATGGAATTGGCATTGGAAGAACAGTTGCCGCCTGCATTGAACAAAACTACGATAAAGATGGAATTATCTGGCCTGTGCCTCTGGCACCATATCATGTGATTATCACTCCGGTGAATGTGAACGAAAAAAATATCTTAGAAGCTGCAGAAAGTCTTTATATTTCAATGCTGGCTCACGGAATTGAGGTTATGTTCGATGACCGCGATGAAAGAGCCGGCGTGAAATTCAAGGATGCCGAGTTGATCGGAATTCCCCTTAGAATTACTATCGGACAGAAAAATCTTGCTGCAGGAAATGTGGAATTGAAAATCAGAAAAACCGGTGAAAATAAGCTTTATCCTCTGCCAAAGGTTATTCAGGAAGTAAAAACATTTATTGCTGAATCATTAAGGACAGGCGCACAATAACCGCAAGTCAGATTAGCTGGGAACTTTAATGTTACGCATCACTGATATTCTCGATAGAACCCAATCGTACTTGCCTCCGGAAGACCTGGAGATGATCAAGAAGGCTTACATCTACTCTGCTACGGTGCATCAGGGGCAGGTAAGATTATCCGGCGAGCCCTATCTCACCCATCCGATGGAAGTGGCGGGCATTCTGGCGGATATGAAAATGGATGCCGCAACGATCATCAGCGGCTTATTGCACGATGCAGTGGAAGATACCTTAACCACATCGGCGCAAATAGAAAATGAATTCGGCAAGGATGTAGCTTTCCTGGTCAGCGGCTTAACAAAACTCAGTCTTATTTCTTTCGGGTCTCAAGAGGAAAGACAAGCGGAAAATTTTCGCAAGATGATTTTAGCCATGTCTTCCGATATCCGCATTCTGCTGGTGCGTTTGGCCGACCGTATTCATAATATGAAGACATTGCAATATCAACCGCCGGATAAAAGGATTTATATCGCCAGGGAAACAATAGATATATATGCGCCTCTGGCCAATCGTCTGGGAATTAATTGGATGAAAACGGAGTTGGAAGATCTGTCATTTCAACATCTTTCTCCCGAGGCGTATAATGAGTTATCTGCGCGTCTGGCCAAATCGAATGAGTCGCGCAATAAATATACCGAGGAAGTGAAGAATATCATTTATGTCGAATTGGGAAAATTCAACATTAAAGGGGAAGTGGAAGGAAGGGCAAAACATCTTTACGGTATTTATAAAAAAATGCATGAACAGCACATAAATTTTGACGAAGTTTATGATCTGATCGCTTTTCGCATAATACTTGATTCGGATAAGGAAAAATCATGCTATGAAACTCTAAGTATCGTGCACTCTTTGTGGAAACCGGTGCCTGGCCGATTCAAAGATTACATCGCAATGCCGAAAGCAAATCACTATCAATCACTGCATACAACGGTTGTCGGACCCTACGGAGAAAGATTGGAAATACAAATACGCACAAAGGCAATGCACGAATGGGCGGAGAAGGGTATTGCGGCTCACTGGCGTTACAAAGAAGGGCGTGCCTACAAGGATAATGAAGAAAACCAAATTAAAAAACTCAGAGAAGTGCTGGAAATCCAGCAGGAGATAAAAAATCCGAAAGAATTCATGTCCAATTTGAAACTGGCATTGTTCCCGGAAGAAGTTTACGTTTTTACGCCGAATGGCGATGTTAAATCCTTTCCCAAAGGGGCGACCCCCATTGATTTTGCCTATAGCATTCATACCGATGTTGGGAATCAGTGCATCGGCGCTAAAGTTAATAGGAATATTGTTCCTCTGAAGTATGAACTGCAAAATGGTGACCGGGTGGAAATCATAACACAAGCAGGGCACCATCCCAGTAAAGATTGGTTAAAAAATGTAGTAACATCAAGAGCCATTTCCAAAATCAGAAATTGGATTAACACGGAAGAAAAAAAGAGCAGCTTGGCCCTGGGGCGCGATTTATTGGAAAAGGAATTTAAAAGGCATAATTTAAAATTCGGCAGTTATGTTAAATCAGAGGAAATTAAAAAGGTCTTTATCGAATACACTGTAAATTCTCTAGACGATTTAATCTCTCAAGTCGGTTTTGGGCGGATTTCGCCCCGGCAGGTGGTCAATCATTTTTTGGCGGAAGAATCGGTCAGTGCCCCCGAACAGATTAAAGAACAAATAAAGAAAAAAACAGCGACTGCATCAGAGTCACTGGGCATATCACTGCCGGGAATTGACGATGTCATGGTTAAGTTTGCCAAGTGCTGCAATCCTATCCCGGGGGATGAAATATCCGGCTACATTTCGCGCGGACGAGGTATTACAGTTCATACACAAAATTGCCCTCATCTGAAAAGACTGGATACGGATAGAATTGTCGATGTGGAATGGAACATGAAAGAAAAGCATGCCTATCCAGTTCATATCAAAGTGGTTTGTAGCGATCGCAAAGGTGTTCTGACGGAAGTCAGCTCAGTTATTTCATCATTTGATATAAATATCAGCTATGCGCAAGTGGAGACAATCGATATGATCGCTACGTGCAATTTTGTAATTGGTGTAAATGATTTGTATCAGCTTAATCAAATTTTTTCGGCAATTAGACAGCTGAAATTTGTTAAATTCATTGAGCGAATGCGCCAATAGTGAAAGCGGATAACTATAGTGATATTGGTTATTGACAAACACAGTTGCTCTGCTATAAGCAAGCGCAAAATAAATAGGGTGAAAGTATGATTTATAAGATCAAAAAGTTATGTTTGATGGGTATTTGGGTACTGGCCTTTTTTATGGGGGGGGCTTTACCTGTATTAGCGGCAGGAGAAAAGCATGTTATAGTTATTGATCCGTCACATGGGGGTCAAGACACGGGCGTTAAAATAAAGGATAAGGTTGACGAAAAAGATATTACCCTTATCATTGCTTTAGCCCTACAGAAAGAACTTGCTCAAGAAAATAATTTGCAGATCATCTTAACCCGCGATTCCGACAGGGAGCTTGGTTTGGAAGATCGAAAAAAAATTGTTGAAAAAATCAAACCGAACTTCTTTTTAAGCATTCATGTTAACTCCGGATTTGGTAAAACTGCGTCCGGATTTGAGCTGTATTATCCTGGTTTTAAGGATATAACGGAAAGAAAAACGGCGGTTAATGTCAGTGCGCGGCAGGCAAAAAATAAATGCCTAAATGATGCCGTTAAAATGTCCCATCTCATTCAAAAAAACTTAGATGCCGTGTTTCCGCGAAAAGGCAGAGGATTGAGAGAAGCTGAGACGCCGATAATCGAAGGCTTATCTGTGCCGGCGTTAGTTGTGGAAATAGGTTTTGCTACTAATTCGGAAGACAAAAAGAAATTGCTTTCCCCCGATACACAAGTCGAAATAGCTCAAGCATTGGTTAGGAGCATTAAATCGTTTTTCAGGTGATTTGTGAACAAAAGAAGCTCAGGTAGAAAATTTGATGAACTAAGACCCATCATAATAACCAATAATTATTTAAAAAATGCTGCCGGTTCTGTTTTAGTGGAGTTCGGCAATACCAAGGTAATTTGCACGGCCTATTTGGAGGACAAACCCGCACCTTTCTTGAAAAATACGGGAAAGGGATGGCTAACAGCTGAATATTCCATGCTGCCCATGGCCACCCCAACCAGAACCGTGAGGGAATCCTCCCGCGGACGTCTGGGAGGACGAACGCACGAAATCCAAAGGCTGATCGGTAGATCATTGAGGGCAGTGACCAGGTTAACTGATTTTGGTGAAAAAACTGTTTACATAGATTGTGATGTCATTCAAGCTGATGGTGGAACCAGAACCGCGTCAATTACGGGCGGTTTTGTAGCCCTTGTGGATTTATTTAAAAGATTAAAGCAAGATAGCCTGGTAAAAGAAATTCCCATTGGTGATTTTGTATCAGCAATCAGTGTCGGAATAGTCGATAATCAAATTCTTCTTGATTTGGAATATGCAGAAGATTCGAAAGCCGATGTGGATATGAATTTTGTCATGACCGGGTCGGGCCTATTTATTGAAGTGCAGGGCGCAGCAGAGCATGTTCCCTTTAGTAAAGAACAATTAAACGAGATGACCGATCTGGCATCCAGAGGCATTCAAAAAATCATTGCCCGGCAAAAAGAAATTGTAGGTGATCTGACGCAATGAAAATAGTATTTGCTTCCCATAATGAAGGAAAAGTAAAAGAAATTAGCGCTATGCTTCAAAAAATAGATGTAAAATTGGTTTCCTTAAATAATTATGATAATGCCCCGAAGATTGTTGAAGATGGTGGGAGTTTCTTAGAAAATGCCCTGAAAAAAGCAAAAATAGTCTCGGAGTTTACAGGCGAAACAGTTTTGGCGGACGATTCCGGATTGCAAGTGGATATATTGGGAGGCGAACTGGGAATATATTCTTCGCGATATGCCGGAGAAAACGCCACTGATGAGGCAAACATTGCTAAACTTATTGCCGGATTAAAAGGAATTCCACAGGAAAAGAGAGGGGCTTCTTTTTTCTGCGTGCTGGTACTCTACAGAGTAGATGGCAGTTATGATTGTTTTGAAGGTAAATGGCGCGGACAAATTATTGATGAGCCGCGGGGTGATAACGGCTTTGGTTATGATCCTGTTTTTATGGTGCCGGAGTTTAAGATGACCGCGGCCGAATTGCCAGCGGAAATCAAAAATAAAGTAAGCCATCGTGGGCAAGCATTTGCCCAACTTAAAAAAAGCCTGCAGAAAAAATCGAAAAATTTAAAAATCGGGGCGTAGCGCAGCCTGGTAGCGCGCCTGCTTTGGGAGCAGGATGTCGCAGGTTCAAATCCTGCCGCCCCGACCATACTTAAACATTTTTCTCATTGGAAATAGTTAGAGCACGATCGTGCTGTCGAAAAAAACATGTATGAGTTGGTACAAAGAAAATATATCTGGATAAAATTATCTGCCTCTTAGACAACGGGGCAAGTTTTTCTCAACGGTTATTTTTGCTATTCTTTTAGGCGACCTTATATATATCTTCGAGTCATGCCATCTTAGGCGCTAATAAAAAAGCCCGCTGAAACTGGAATCAGCGGGCTTTCGTCTATAACAATTTAATTATTTTTATTCGGGGATGAAGGTCAATTCCACACGGCGGTTTTGCTGGCGGCCTTCAGGAGTTTTATTATCGGCCACTGGTTTTGTATCCCCCATACCTTTTAATTCCACTTTCACTTTGTCACTCAGACCCATTTTCTTTAAGAGGGACAATGTGGAAAGGGCAAGGTCAACAGAATTTTTCATGGTAGTCATTTCAGTTCCGCCGGCATCAGAATGACCTTCAATAAGTATTTTTCCGGAAGCATCCTTTACTTTAGTATAGAAGGCTTTTAATGCGGCTAAATCTTCGTTGGTCATGGTTGCCTTCTTTGGATCGAAGTGCACAATTACAGTATTGCCGGTTTGCGCTGCACCAGATGCGTCCTTCTTTTCTGATACAGTCGTTGCCGTTGCGGTGACAGCTGCAGGCGCAGGGGAAGCTGCCGCTGGCGGTTGAGAAACAGCAGCAGGAGACGGAACTACCACAGTTGGAGCCTGGGCCGTTGCGAGGGGACCGCTGGAATTTCTGACAATAACAATTCTGTCGTTTGGAGGCATTTTACTGGAGGTCCAAAGATCATTACCATCATCAATATAGAATTCCCATTCAATTTTTTCTGAACCGCGCTCGGCTATCCAAACGCAGCAGGTTTCATTGGCAGACGGGGATTCCGATTGTTCTGTTTTATCTTGTAACCCTGAAAGCTCCGCTTTTGTGGGAAGCCTCCAGTCATTGAAACCGCCTTCTCTGATATTTTTTACCGTATTTAATACATTGCCGGCATTAATATCCGCGGCCGTATAAATTAGCCATTGCAAGCCGGTTTTTGTATCTATAATAGTACCGTTTGCCAGCATCGTAAAACGGATGACAATAGGGCTACTTAAAACTAATGGTTGCCCCTCTCTGCCGGCAGTAATTTTCGTGGTTACCTTTGTAGTCCATTTATCGGATACCGGTGTAATAATGTATTCAGAATCAGGCATTACGCCGGATACGCGGAATATACCATCGATGCCCGTTCTTTCCTCGAGTTGCTCATAGCCTGCTACAGGTCGAACTTGTTTAAGAGTAACACTTACTCCTGAAAGTGGTTGCCCTTGTCCGTCAACCAGCTTTCCTTCAATAGTGCTACCTTTCTTGCCACTGCAACCAAATAAAAACACACTAATCAACAAAGCGAGTAACAAGCGATACACAATCTTCATAAATAAACCTCCTTGTCCTACAGTTGCTTCCGACAATACCTTGGTTGTTGTTCAAACGATTTATGTATTAGATGACACAATAATGAAAAATATTCAATAAAAAAAATAATTAGATAAACCGGTTTAGGTTGAATTTATTGAATTGTTAAGACGGCTTCCACTTCTTTGCGGATTTTTTGTAAACTTTTTGCGGAGGAAGCTTCAAAACGCATAACAATTACCGGCTGGGTGTTGGAAGAACGTACAAGCGCCCATCCGTCCTTAAAAGGAATACGCACCCCATCAATATCAACAATGCCGGGCCTGTTCCGGAAATGTCTTTTAATTTTTTCCACAACTTCCGCTTTTTTGTCGTCGGCGCAATCAATTCTGATTTCCGGAGTAGAATAAGTTTGCGGTATATCGGAAAGCAAGGTGCTGATTTTTTCCCCTGTCTTGGAGATAATTTCCAATAACCTGACCGCCGCGTAAATAGCGTCATCATATCCGAAATAGCGGTCGGCAAAAAAGAAATGCCCGCTCATTTCTCCGCCTAATACGGCCTTTTCCTCTTTCATTTTAGCCTTAATCAATGAATGTCCTGCTTTCCACATGATCGCCCGGCCGGAATGTTTTTTAATATCATCGAACAAAATCTGGGAACACTTAACCTCGCCAATGATCGTGGAATTTGGTTCTTCCTGAAGAATATAACGGGAAAAAAGAAGCAGGAGTTTATCACCCCAGATGATTTCACCTTTATCGCTGATTATACCGAGGCGATCGGCATCACCGTCAAAGGCTATCCCTAAATCCGCCTTTTCTTTACTCACTAATTTAACGAGTTGGGCTAAATTTGCTTCTACAGTGGGATCGGGAAAATGATGAGGGAAGCGGCCGTCAGGCTCACAGTATATGGGTATCACATCACATCCATACCGCTGCAAAATGGGTAGGGCAAAATGCCCCCCGACACCGTTGCCGGCATCAACGACAATTTTTATTTTCCGAGTAATTTTGACATTGTCAAAAATGTAGTTTTGATAAACAGCAGTAATATCTTGATCTTTTGAAGATGCAATGCCTGTTGAATATTGTCCGCTTTCCATGATTTTTCTTAATTCTTGAATCTGATTTCCATAAATAGTGTCGGGACCGATACAAACCTTAAAACCATTAAATTCGGGTGGATTATGGCTGCCTGTGACCATTACCCCTCCACCGGTATGAAGATGGCGGATGGAGAAGTAGAGCATGGGAGTAGCGCAAAGGCCGATATCAATTGTATCAATACCGGAGTGATTGAGGCCTTTGATTAAAAAATTATGATAAGCTTCAGAGCTCAAACGGCAATCTCGCCCGATAGTCATGTTTTTTATTTTGTGCCGTGCAGCATAAGTGCCGATAGCCCGGCCAAGGTTGAAGACAAATTCTTCATTTAAGTCTTTGTCAACCACACCTCTTACGTCATATTCGCGAAATACATTGGGATTCATCAAATATAAATCTTTCTAAGATAAGTTATATTTTAAACTTAAACATTAGATCATAAATTCCGCGCAGCGGATTTACCTCGAAAAAACATTGATTTTTATAATAGGTCAAAATGATGCTTTCTGTCAAATGAAGATATACAAAGATATACAATGAATAAATTGAGACAGCTGTCCTAATTATTCTCTATTATTTTCTAACTTCTCCATAACTGACTCTGCGCCACCTGTCCAAAAGTTGAATCACTGTTTTGTAATTTGTCGTATTCATTTGCGCAACTCTCAGTGTCCAGAAAGGGGTTTTTCCAAACGTTGATGTCATTCTGTATTTTCGGTCTGTTGTGGGTATGGTTTTATAAAGTATTATGTCTTTTCCAATAAAGGAAAATATATGGCACTTTTCACCTATAGGTATATTGACTGGTATCGAATTCCCACTTGAAACTTTATACATCCTGATACGGCCTTTGTAATCTTGAATCAATATTGAAGATCCGTCTTTGGATACAATAGGGTTCCAGCCGATATGCAGCTGCTTTGTTGACATATCCTTTAAATTAAGCATCACAACAACCGGCGTGTTGTGCCAGGTTATCATATCACTGCCAAAATCATTCCCCAATTTATTAAATAATTCAGGACGCAGCTTGTCTCTGGGCATTAAAGCCACATATACAAGTTTCTTACCATCGGGAAACCAGTTGAGCCCCTTATCAAGAACTTGAATAGCCGTTTTGACAGTAACTTTTTTTTCAGTATTCACAATTTCTAAATGACCGATATTAACATAATCATCTGGTATTAAAGCAGGTACGCCTTTATAATTTCTAACAAACGCCACGAATCCACCATTATCGGAGTAAGAAAAAGAGTCTCCATAATTCTCTTCTATATGAGGCCAATAAGACCCCTGTCGTGTGAAGATTTCAGTTTCCTTTTTCGTCCACATATCAATAATCTTCAATGAATATATATCGGGTTCTAATCTTGAGTCTATAAAAGCAATACGTCCTCTTCTATCAGGCCCGCTAAGAGAATGAACAGATTTATCAGTTTTGCATCGTTCTCTGACGACAATCTGTTCATTTGAAGGCAACTCAATTGCGGAAATGTCTTCTGGCCTGTCCATGATGATGTATCCATTTAATTGGAGGAGCAGATCATCTGATTCTTGATTGTTTTCGCTTGAGCTTGATAGGCCTGAAACACAGCCGATAACAAACACACCAACAAAGACGATTATGATATTTATGAGCTTCTTATTGACATTAATCATAGTTGAAATCACTCCGAACAATAGTAAAAAAATATACTAATATTGGGAAATTGCAAGAATTTTTTATACTGGAAAAAATAATGGAAATTAATTGATGATATTTAATAGATCACTGGCTTGGGATAAAACCAGGTCGGCTCCGGCATTTAAAAAATCATACTTCTGAAAGTGTCCGGTGAGCACACCCGCGGTCCGGGTTCCAGCCTTGCGTCCGGTTTCTATATCTAAAGGATGGTCACCAATCATTAAGGTATTTTCGGCCAAGCTGTTTAGCATCTGCAGAGCTTTATTTAAATGTTCAGGATGAGGTTTCACATTTTTTACCATATCGCGGCAGACAACCACCTCGCAATAAGATAAAATATCGGGGAATACAGTTTTTATGGCCTTCTCACAGTTTCTGGTTATCACTCCGGTAGAAATTTCAGCTAATTTAAGATGAGTGAATAATTCTTTTGTTTGGGGAAATAATTCGCCATTGAAAGCTGCTTCTATTTCCATAGCTTCAATCATTTTGAATGCTTTATTGGTAAATGTTTCGGCTTTTTGCGTAGAATCCTTAGTTAATATTTCTTTGGCTGCATTAATCATTTCTAAAACAAAATCCGTTTGCAGATAATTTCGTTCGATGCCGTAAGAAGAAATAAGTTTCAAAACAGCGTCACGCATCAGATTAAAATCGATATTTAATTTTGCCAGTGTTCCATCAAAGTCGAAAATTATCGTATTTATTATAATATCTTTGATTATTAAATCAGCCATGATGTCAGCGATTTCCGGAAATATAACTATTCGTCAAAACTTTCTTGATTGTTCTGGAAGCAGAAGGGAGCGGCAGGCTATCATCGGAAATGATGCGTAGGAAATTGGTAATGATATTAAAGGTGGCGCCCCAAAGGATGTCAACGCCTCCCCTGTCGTCAGGAATGATTAGGCAGGGAAATTTATTATTCTGGCTAACAGTGCTATTTTCCATCGGTGTTGTGATTTCCATAGAGGCATAGTTAGAGTCGTGAAAGAAAAAGCTGAGCGGAATTTCCAAAATTTTATCCACTTCCGAACTTAATTTATATCTAAAGGGCTTAGGGGTGAGACACACCAGGGGATAAATTGTTGTGGCAAATGAAGTTAAAGAATAGCAGGGCAGGGCGCCTAAAAATAAAACATTAAATGGAATTAAACCAATCTCCTCCCAGGCCTCTCTTAGAGCGTTGGTTAAAAAAAGTCGAATTAGAGAATTTGTTTCTTTGTCCCTAGACGCAGCGTAATTTAAAGTCTTCTTTCGCAGGTCCGGGATTATTCCTGTTTTCAAGAAATAGCCGATAATTTTATCTATTCTCGGACGCAAAATACCGCCCGGACAACTAATGTCGCCGGCTTGAGTGACTTTTTCCGAACGCTTAATTAGTTGAAAGACGTATTCAGGGTTTTCTTGGTTCAATTTGTAATGAAGTAAAAGGACGACTCCGGCTTCAAGATGAGGCCAATCTGTTTTGTTGGTCTCTGCTATTAAAGAATGCTTTTCTTTATAATCAATAGTTGACGCTGTTAATTTAGCGGTTACAAAAGAGGGGAATATATCCTTCTGGTAAAATAAAGATAAATCCATAAATGTCCAAATTAATTTATAATATCCGCGATTATTTTGTTATACCAGCAGCCTAACGGAAATAAATCGATAAAACCGCAATGACCGCCGAAGCTCTGCCTGAATATTTGGAAGAATTTATTTTCCTGTAAGTTGTAATAGTCTTCATGGGGAATTACCGGATCATCTTCCGCAACAAATATTTTAACAGGTAGAGTAAAGTTTTGAAAGAAATCATTTTTCAACGTGTATAAATTAAAATAGTCTCGGTATGATGGGAATTCTGGAAAGTAAGGCATAACAGCCTCCGTTAACTCCATGCAGGTTTCTGCCCGTAACATTTTGCTGAAATCATACTTTTGCGGAAAAAGTCGCTGTTTCTTGATTAACGAGCGCTTCCATTTCTTCAGAAAATACCTGCGGTAAAAAAAATAACCGTTATCGATGGCCAGTGTTGTTTTATAAGGGTCGAGCGGCGGGCTTACGGCAAAGACGCTTTTTAAATTTTGTATAGGAACTTGGGAATTCTTCATAGCGATACGCAAAGCAAAATTACCACCCATGGAAAAGCCAATAACGTAAACAGGTAAATTTTTTTCCAGTTGTGACAGTTGATTTACGGCATCAAATGTTTCATCTAATAGCGCGCCATGGAAAAGTCCTTCGTTTAAATGATGAGAATCGCCATGGTCCCTTAAATTCAAGCGGCAAACGGAAAATCCCAGCTTATAATAAAAATTGCCCGCGTCCAGAATATAAGCAGACGAAGAGGAACCTTCCCAACCATGTAATAAAATAATCAAACCTTTACCGGTTTTTTGGCGGGAATAAAAAGAAAGTAATTTTGATTTGATAAAAGTGGTGACAATTAGCTCTTGAGAGTTGTCCAGCATGGAATTTTTACGGGGAGTTCGCAGTTGTGAACTGGCCAAAATAGATTGTATGTGCGGGTTCCTGACTAAAAAACAGGGATTAAAATTAATATTATCGTGTTTTGATAATCTCTTAATCATATTGCTAATAACGAAAAAGGGTTTGAGCATTTTCCCAAACCCTAATTATTGGTGGCGGTGCAGGGAGTCGGACCCCGGACACTACGGATATGAGCCGTATGCTCTAACCAGCTGAGCTACACCGCCTTATGGATAGGCACCTATTACTTTCCTTTTTTAGGGGGAAGTAAATTTGTGCGACGCTATATCCTAAGCACACAAGTTTTGTCAATTACTTATTGAGCGGTATTCAGCTCATAAACAACTATTACACTTCTATCCTGCAGCGAAGCGCCGACAGATGAAACCAAGGCCAACACTAATTTCGGTTTACCATCGTTATCTATGTTTTTAAAACAATAATCGGCAATGTATCCGTTGATTTTTTTTGTCCGCCAGTTTTCCGCCATGCCCATGCCGTCCCATTCCAGATTATATATTTCACTGGAAGTGAAAAGCTTCAAATGCTTAAACACCCGGCCGACGGAAGATAAGTTTTTTGCTATAATTATCTGTTTTTTCCCATCCTTCTTTGTATCAAAAGTCAGAATGCGCAAATTGGCAAATGCGCTCTTATCGATTGTTTCGGAGTTGTTTTCAGGGTGTGTCTTATCGATGTTCTCAAAATAGTTATTGCTGCCGCCATATACTTCATCACTTCTCCAGATAAGTGCGTCGCTGGAAAAACCAAAAGTAAAAATCTTGCTCAGTGGTTTGTTTGTTTTTTCAAAAATACATAAATAGTCCAGTTCATCCAGGGCGATTATTTTTTCACCTCCACCAGTGCCCACATTATCAATAGTTAATCCGTAGATAGACAAGCCTAAAGGTATTTTCATTTTTTGATCGGAAACATATTTGCCGTCTCTCCAAACAATTTCATAAATTTGTGTGTCTAAAGGCTTATTAAAACCATAGTCCTGTCCTAATAATAAAAGACCGGATGGAGTATCGATTACACGTAAAAACCAACGGATATCGGATGCAATTTTGACATATTTACCGTCTTTAAATTCCAGGACAAAGGAATCAAGCGTAGTGTCGTTAAGGGAAGTGACGAATATTTGCTTTACGCCGTCTCTGTTGATATCCGCTACATCAACGGCAATATAATTATCATAAGAGTTTCCGGCAATTTTCTCCAATAGTTTTAATTCATTGCCTGTCTTTTGGTATATGTATATATTATGACTGTCAATAGCTACCACTTCGTTTAAACCGTCATTATTTACGTCTCCTATATCCATACCTTTAAATTCAGTAGGTACTTTTTCACTCATCCAGAATCCCCGGCGATTAGTAGGATCGGGAGTATTAATATATTCAGCGTTGATTGCAGAAGTAAGAGTGCCTCTCTTGCCCGTCTTCATGCCCGCAATTATTTGCGATTCACGCGAAGAGCCCGGAGGGGATGGGGGCGCATTAGCGCTTGCAGTGGGAGCGGAAGTGGCGGAACCTGTATCTTGTGTCGTTGCCGGTGATGTAATTCCCAGAATATGTTGGACAATTCTTTGAGAAAAATCATTGATTTTGGGAATTACTTCATCAAGGCTTTGTGATTGGGCGAAGATGCCGATATCCGATTTGTTGGCGGTTATGTCCGCCAGTTTTCCATCAATACTGATACTTTTGCCGATTTTAGTAATGCTTCCCCAAACTACATAATCAGACTTCAATTTTTTACCGAGGTTATATACATCAGCTGAAGTTAATTCCCTGGATTTGATCTTCTTCAGTTCTTCGGAAACAATATTTTTACCCGTGACCTCAATTTTATTGGTTACAAAAATACGCGTGGAGAGCATATCCTCGATTCCTTGTTTTAAGTAATCGATATTTTCAGCGCTATGCAAGGAAAAAGGCAAAACAGTTACCATGTACTTATCTTTTGCCCAAGGCGAGCCTGTAGCCAGCAAGATGATTGTCAAACAAAATATTAATTGCAAATATTTCCTCATATTTATCTCCCTTTATGGAATACCGATGTTTGAATTCGCCGAACTTCTAACATTTTAAATATGATAATACAAGAGTGATTTAGGAAGTTCAGCAAGAGTTATCTTCCTGTCTTTATTAAATGGGGATAATAGAAATTTTATAAACTTTCAGCTTTGATTCTATTTTCGCAAAAAACGTCGGTATAAAAAAAGTAACTTCTTTTTAGAATCATTTGTATATGGTTTATTTAAGTTTTCAAGGGTACGACGTAAAAGAAAACAGCGAAAAAATGGCAAATACTGCCGGTAAGTACAAATAAATGCCAGATGGCATGATTAAAGGGAAGCCTTTTCCAGGCATAAAAGATAGTGCCCCCTGTATAAGCCAGTCCGCCGGCAACAAGCCAGACAATAGCGCCTCCAGGGAGCGTCTGAAAAATAGGCTTGATGGCAAAAACAACCAGCCAGCCCATTAGAATATAAGCAATCGTGGAAAAAATTTTAAACCGATGAATGAAAAAAACTTTAAATAAAGTTCCCAAAATGGTTAGGGACCAAACGATAGCAAACATAGTCCAGCCCAAAACCCCGCGAACCGCAACCAGCATAAAAGGAGTATAAGTTCCCGCAATCAAAGCGTAAATACAAGAATGGTCGATAATTCTAAAGACGCGTTTAATTTGCGGTTCT
>JBEKMF010000054.1:0-14773 GCA_050008655.1 Smithellaceae bacterium | reverse complement strand
CACTGGAAGCTCCGATAATCTTCGCGGAATCAGAGAAAAATCTTTTGATCTGTGGAAACCCGTTAGATCAGAAAGACCAGGAAAGATTTCAGGTTGTGGCATTGCTGAACATCCTTCTCAATTTCGGTATCAAGAGCATCACTTTCGATATAGGGCTGGAAAAAGCTGAGCTTAGTGCTTTTTTGGAGCTACTTTCAAAAAAGCCGGAGAGTGTAAAAACCGAAGGCGGTTTGCTTAATATCATGGACGAAAAGAATATGCAGCATATTTACCTGGATCAAAAGGTTTATGTATCCGTGAATAAAGATCAAAAAATAATTTCCAGCCTTGATATTACCGATGATCAAATCACTCAGTTTTTTATGCAGACTCATCCGGAATTGGCAGGCGATCCTGAAAAACTTCAAGAGATGATGAAAAATCCGGAATGGTTATCGCAAACTTTCCAGGCAGGGTTATCTCAGATGATGGGGCAAAAGGAAGTTTTATCCAATGTTGAGCTTTCCGAAAATCTGGAGAAGATGATAGCTTTAATGGATAAGGTTGCCGGTTCACTTGATGAGAAAGATCGAGATAAGGTATCCCAACACATAGGAGAGTCCATTGTTAGCGCAGATCATGATGTGACTAAACAACTGACAGCTCAGAATATTGAACATCTTTTCGGCGGTATGCTGCTGCAATATCTTGTCGGCGAACTCAGTGGGGCTAAATCTGCTGCAGCGCGTGAGTCAAACGCCGGTGTATCAGATGGTGCGCAGGGTGATGGCAGGGGAGGTGACTTTGCCAAAGGAGAGGGTTCTGGTGGCGCAGCCCGTCCGGAAAAAGATGGTTATCAAAGCCAGATAAACGATCTTAAACAAATGCTCAACTCGCAACTGAAAGGTGATGAAAAGGGTTTTTTGAATACATCTCTGATGTCAGTTCTGCCCAAAATTATCGAACAGCTCATTAACCAAAAAGAGCATGAGACTATGGAAACGATAATCAGCCGTCTGCTCAAAAATCTGTTGAGTGAAAATGTCGAAGTACGCAGTCAGGCATCTAAAGGCCTGGCCGATATTTTTGAAACACTTCCTCTGCAGCGGAAAAGCGAGCTGATCGAAAGAATATCAGCGGCATTAATGAATTGGATCAAATTGGAAACAGTGTCATCACCTGCCTATGAGAAAATCTGCGACAGCCTGCAGCAATTCGTGCAGGATCTTATTCGCAAAGGACGCTTTGGTGAAACAATCCCGATTCTGGATGTTTTCAGCGATATTCATGCCGGTATTTTGGAAAAGAATGTTACGATACGGGAAATATCTTCGAATGTTATAAGAAATCTAGCAACAGAAGAACATCAAACGCTACTCTTAAAAGAATATCATACCAATAAGCAAAATAAACAGGTCGAGGCGGGTAAGATATTGGTTAGATTTGGGGATTTTATATTGGAACGCTTGCTCGATAATGTTCAAAAAGTTGCCGACAGTGACGAGCGTGTACGCATTATGCGTCTAATAATCGAAATGAGACAGAAAGCCGTACCATTTGTCCAGAAGCAGATCAGTAAAGATGCATCATGGTATTATTTACGCAATCTTGCGTATATACTTGGCCATATTGGCAATGAAGAGAGTGCCAGTGCGCTTAAACCCCTGCTGCTCCATGAAAATGAACGATTGCGTCTGGAAGCCTTGAAAAGTATTTACCGGACGGGAGGAAAAAATAGAGGACAACTGCTATTGTCCGTTTTGCCCCAGGTGGATGAGCAATTCAAACTTAACATTATCGAAACGCTTGGTAACGCGAAATGTGTCGAGGCTGTACCCACGCTTCTGACCATGCTCAAAACCAGGTCAACAATAGCCCCATCATTGCGGGCTGATCTGGAAGAGAAAATCTGTATTACCCTTGGTGCCATCGGATCCCCTGAAGCGATATCAGCGCTTTCAGAAATCGCTGAATCAAAATCTTTTTTACGAATCGGTACTTATCCTAAAAAAGTAAAAGTTGCTGCCGGCATGGCGTTAGTATCTATTAGAAAAAAACAGCCTGAAACGGCAGGGAGCGGCTAACGCTAAGTGATGATAAAACATACTGCGTGCAGGCGTATTTAAAAAATATTTGAAATTAAGATAATATTGATTAAAATTAATACGATTCTTATAGGCAAAGGTTAAGGCAGATATGGATATAAAGCAAAAATCTTTAGATGCACTTATCCTTATAAACACGGCTATAATGAATGTGCGTCTCTATCCCCCTACCAGTGCTACGATTATTAATACTATCGAAAGGCTTCATCGGGCTTTTCTGGACATGTTTGCACTGGAAGCTCCGATAATCTTCGCGGAATCAGAGAAAAATCTTTTGATCTGTGAAAAACCATTAGACCAGAAAGACCAGGAAAGACTGCAGGTTACGACATTGCTGAACATCCTTATCAAATTCGGTATCAAGAGCATCACTTTCGATATAGGGCTGGGGAAAGCGGAACTTAGCGCTTTTTTGGAGATACTTTCAAAAAGGCCGGAGAGTGTAAAAAACGAAGGCGGTTTGCTCAAGATCATGGACGAGAAGAATGTGCGGCATATTTACCTGGATCAAACGGTTTATGTAGCCATGAAGAAAAATCAAAAAATCATTTCCAGTCTTGATATTACCGATGATCAAATCACTCAGTTTTTTATGCAGACTCATCCGGAATTGGCAGGAGATCCTGAAAAACTTCAAGAGATGATGAAGAATCCGGAATGGTTATCGCAAGCTTTCCAAGCAGGGTTATCTCAGTTGACGGAGCAAAAAGGAGCTTTATCCGATGTTGTGCTTTCTGAAAATCTGGAGAAAATGATAGCTTTAATGGATAAGGTTGCCGGTTCACTTGATGAGAAAGATCGCGACAAGGTTTCCGAGCACATAGGGAAGTTCATTGCTTCCTTGGATTCCGACATAGTGCAACAGCTAAATACTCAGAATATTGAACACCTTTTCGGTGGCGCGCTGATGAAATATTTCGTCAGCGAAATTGCCGGGGATAAACATGTTAAAGCACATACGTTAAATGAAGAAGAAGTATCCATTAAAACTCAAATCCCTAATCTTAAAGAAACACTTCTCTCTCTTCCCAAGGATGATCAAAAAGCCTTTCTGGACGCATCTTCAATGTTGGATTTACCCAAGCTTTTCGAACAACTCTATGCTCAAAAAGAACACGAGACCATGGAGCTAATTATCAGCCGTCTAGTTCGCAATCTGTTCAGCAAAAATGCCGATGTGCGCGCTCAGGCATCTACGGCGCTCGCCGATATATTTGCCGGCCTCTCTCATGAGCGGCAGAACAACCTAGTCGAAAGGTTATCGGCTCAATTGATTGACTGGATCAAAATCGAACCTTTGGCAACTCTAGCCTACGAGAAAATATGCAATAATTTGAAAGACCTCGTCCACGATTTTATTAGCCAAGGACGCTTTGCCGAGGCAATCCCGATTTTGGATGTTTTCAGTAATATTAGTGCCGGCATCTTGGAAAAAAATGACAAGGCGCAAGAAATATCTTCAGATATTATTCGATCTCTGACATCAGCAGAACACCTTTCCATTCTTTTGAAAGCATTTAACACCAAAAATCCCGCGAAGCAGGTTGAATCAGGCAAGATATTGGTAAGGCTTGACGACGATGCAATGAACAGTTTGCTGGATATTCTCCGAGACAGAGTCGATAGCGATGAGCGCGTGCGCATAATGAAACTCTTCATCGGCATTGGAAGGAGGGCTGTACCGGTCATCAGGGATAGGATCAATAAAACAGCGCCCTGGTATTATTTGCGCAATCTTGCCTACATACTCGGCCATATCGGCAACGAATCGAGCGCCGAAGCGCTTAAGCCTCTTCTGCTGCATGAAAATAAACGGCTGCGTATGGAAGCTTTAAATGGCATTTATCGAACAGGCGGGAAAGAAAGAGGGACAATTCTGCTATCTGTTTTACCACTTGCGGATGATGAATTCAAACTTAACATTATTGAAGCTCTCGGTAATGTGAAGAGTGTTGAAGCAGTACCCGAACTTCTGGATATGCTGAAAAGCAGGCGAGCAGTAACCCCATCGTTGCGTGCTGACCGGGAAGAAAAAATTTGCGTTGCCCTTGGCTCTATCGGATCTCCCGAGGCCCTGCCCGCTCTTTCCAAAATCGCTAAATCGATATCATTCCGCATACGCCCTTATGCCGCAAAAGTTAAAATTGCCGCCGGTATAGCTGTGGCATCCATTAGAAAAAAGCAGGAAGAAGCGGCGCAAGCAACAAAAGCTACAGAAGCAGCACAGGAGGCGAAAGCGGCAGAGGCACTAGACGAAGTTAAAGTCTCTAGCTGACGGGGAAAATGCAGTTAATCTTTTTGCAGTGTGCGGCTGCGCCAGATCATATAGACGGCGGGATAGATTATCAGCTCCAGAATAGTGGAAGATATTACACCGCCCACCATCGGTGCGGCGATGCGCTTCATAACGTCAGCGCCTGTGCCTGTGCTGAACAAAATCGGAATTAACCCGGCCAGGATGACGCTCACCGTCATGATCTTCGGCCGGATACGTTTGACGGCACCAAACATAATAGCATCATGCAAATCGCTTTTCGTTTTCATGAGGCCCTCTTTTTTCCATTTCTCATAAGCCAGATCGAGATATAAGAGCATCACTACTCCTGTTTCCGCGTCTAATCCGGCCAGGGCGATTATGCCGACCCAAACAGCAATGCTTATATTGTAATTAAGAATATATAATAGCCAAAAAGAGCCGACCAGAGAAAAAGGCACGGCCAATAAGACAATGAACGTCTTGGTTACCGAACGCGTATTGAGGAAAAGAATCACAAAAATAATCAATAACGTAAAAGGAATAATCAACTTCAAGCGCTCGTGAGTTTTCAGAATGTACTCGTATTCTCCGCTCCAGACTAGGCGGTATCCATTCGGCAGTTTGATCGTTGCAGCTTTTTTCCGGGCATCTTCCACGTAACTGCCGACATCACGGCCGCTGATATCGATATACACATACGACGCCAGCAGTCCTTCTTCGCTTTTAATGGATGTCGCTCCTCGGATAACGCGAAAATCCTCCAGCTCTCCCAGCGGCACTTGTAGGGCATTGGCAGGTCCCGGCATGCCGGATGAAGGTACAGGATTCGACAAACCGGTTGTCATAACCGGCACCAGGATACGCTTGAGTTTATCCACATTATTGCGCAATTCTCGCGGATAGCGAATATTCACCGGATAGCGCGCGCGTCCTTCGACCGTCGTTGTCAGATTCATACCGCCAATGGCCGTTTGAATCACATCGTTGACATCATCTACGCGAAGACCGTATCTGGCGATGCTATCCCTCTTGATGACGATGTCCAGAAAATAGCCTGTGGCGACGCGTTCCGCATAGACACTTCTCGTTCCCGGAACATCCCGCAGATGGTGCTCCAGGTTCATACCGATCTTTTCAATTTCTTCCAGATTGGGTCCGAGGATTTTGATGCCTACCGGTGTCCGGATGCCGGTGGCCAGCATATCGATGCGCGCCTTGATCGGCATGGTAAAGGAGTTGGCCACACCGGGAATATTGAGGGCGTCATTCATCTCATCTTTGAGTTTATCGGTGTTCATCCCTTTGCGCCACTGATTCTCCGGCTTCAGGTTGATGACCGTTTCAAACATTTCCAGCGGGGCCGGATCGGTTGCCGTTTCGGCACGTCCGGCTTTGCCGAAGACCTGAGAAACTTCCGGAATCTTCATCAATATTTCGTCCTGTATTTTCAATAATTTTGCCGCTTCCGAAACGGAAGCTCCCGGCATAGTCACGGGCATATAGAAGAGTGTGCCTTCATAGAGAGGCGGCATAAATTCCGATCCCAGTTTCATAAAAGGGTAAACGGTAACAACCATAATGATGACGGCAATCACAATGACCGTTTTGCGGAAACGCAAGGCCAGGTGCGCAACCGGCTCATAAATTTTACGCAGGATACGGCTTACCGGATTTTTTTCTTCCGGGCGAATTTTTCCCCGGATAAACAAGGTCATCAAAACCGGTGTCAGAGTGATCGCCAGAAAGGAGGAAAAAAGCATGGCGAACGTTTTGGTGTAAGCAAGTGGCTTGAATAAACGACCCGCTTGCGCCTGCAGAGTAAAGACGGGAAGAAAACCAACGGTGATGACCAAAAGCGAAAAGAAAAGCGAAGGCCCGACTTCCTGGGCGGCAGCGATAATGACATCCGTTCTCTTGCCGGGGCTTCCTCGCTGCTCCCATTCTTCGAGCTTTTTGTGGGCATTTTCCACCATAATGATGGCGGCATCCACCATGGCGCCGATGGCAATGGCGATGCCGCTGAGGCTCATTATGTTGGAAGTCACGCCTATATAATACATACAGATAAAAGATATAATGATGGCAATGGGTAGCGTAACGATTACAACCAGGGCACTCGGCAGGTGAAATAAAAAGATCAGGCAAACAACGCTCACAGCAATAGTCAACTTAATAATTTCATCTTGGAGCGTAGCAATGGAACGATTGATCAGATCGGAACGGTCGTAGGTCGTAACAATTTTCACACCCTTAGGCAGGCTGGGTCCAATATCATTGGCGATTTTGTTCTTAACACGTTCAATCACATTGAGAACATTTTCGCCGAAACGAACAACAACAATCCCGCCGGCAACTTCACCTTTACCGTCCAGTTCCGCCAGTCCCCGGCGGATTTCCGGCCCCAGCTGGACGCGCGCGACATCTTTCAAATAGATCGGCGTGCCGGCCGCATTGGCGCCGACAGCAATATCCTCTATATCCTTTATGTTCTTGATGTAGCCGCGGCCGCGCACCATGTATTCCGCACCGGAAAATTCCAGCACCCGTCCCTCAACATCCCGGTTGCTCTGGCGAACGGCTTCCATGACTTTCGTGATCGGCAGATTATAGGCGGACAGACGATAGGGATCGACGGTGACCTGATACTGATTGACAAAGCCGCCAATGCTAGCCACTTGCGAAACACCTTGTACGCTTTCTAGCCCGAGTTTAATTACGTAGTCTTGTAAAGATCGAAGTTGCGCCAGATCGAGTTCGCCTGATTCATCGACAACGGCGTAGGAAAATCCCCAGCCCAGACTGGTGGCATCCGGCCCCAAAACCGGATTCACATCGGCCGGTATTTTGTTTTTAACCGCCTGCAGGTATTCCAAGATACGGCTTCTGGCCCAATAGATATCCGTGCCTTCTTCGAAAATGACGTAGATGAAGGAACTGCCTAAGAACGAAAATCCGCGCACCGCCTGGACTTTCGGAGCGGCCAGCAGCGTGGAGGTGATGGGATAAGTGATCTGGTCTTCCACCAGATCAGGACTGCGTCCCGGCCACTCGGTATAAATGATGACCTGTGTATCGCTTAAATCGGGAAGGGCATCGAGCGGGGTATTTTTCAACGTCCATAATCCCCAGACCACGACAAAAAATAAGATGAGAAAAACTATAAATTTATTGCGGGCGCTGTATTCAATGATTTTTGCGATCATAGTGAAACTCGCTGATAACGAGTCCCGACAAGTCGGGACGATGTTTGAAGCGTAAGTTGAACTATCCTAGGAGCGTAGCGACGTAGGATAATAAACACAAAAATTAAATCTCCCTTTCCCCTCTTTCAAAAAGAGGGGACTTATATGAATGACAATATCATTTCCGGGGAAGCGGCTTCACGCCTTTGAGTTGCGCTTCCGAATCGACCAGAAAATTCGCCGTGGAAACCACTTTTTCCCCGACCTTTAATCCGCGCAATACTTCGATATATCCATCACCTCTTAGACCGGCCTTGATTTCCCGCGGTTCAAATGCGCCGTTGCCCAGATCAACATAAGCGACCATTGACTTGCCGGTATCAATGACGGCAGATTCTGGAATCATCAGCTTTTTGCCCAGATTAATTTTAAGCTCGACATTCGCAAACATTTGCGGTTTGAGTTGATAATTAGGATTATTTAACTTCAGGCGAATCTTAGCTGTTAGTGTTTCCGCCGATATGCTGGGGTAGATATAATCAATCTGTGATGAAAATTCCTTTCCGGGAAGATAGGTCA
Source organism: Smithellaceae bacterium (assembly GCA_050008655.1). Taxonomy (GTDB): domain Bacteria; phylum Desulfobacterota; class Syntrophia; order Syntrophales; family Smithellaceae; genus UBA4810. The sequence continues at coordinate 6,671 of JBEKMF010000054.1, read as the reverse complement.
AAGTGATCAAGGCATGATTGCCGACTTTAATCAGCGGCAATTCATATTCATAAATATCGGCAATGACCCAGATGCTGGAGAGATCAGCCACATCAAAGAGTTTTTCACCGGGCATAACTTTCATTCCTGAAACGGCCATTTTTTGTGTAATGAAACCGTTGACCGGACTATACAGGGTCAATGTCCTTATAGTTTTTCCCGACTCTTCGATTTTTTTTATCTGGCCTGCGGAAATATCCCAGAGTAAAAGGCGCTGCCTCGCGGCCTCCAGTGTTGCCGCGGCGTCCTGAGCAAGCAAAAGGCTTATATCCGTAGAGGAGTTCTTGTTTTGCTCTTGTGGGGAGTCGGTAGGCTGTTTTGCCCATTTCAGGGCGTTGAGAAATTCCTGCTGTGTGGCAACCAGTTCCGGGCTGTAAATTTCGACCAGAGGCTGCCCCTTTTTAATATAACTGCCGGTGACTTCCACATAGAGTTTTTCTACCCATCCCTCAATCTTCGTATTAACTGTCGCCAGTTTACTTTCATCCGCTTCGAGTCTTCCTGTTGTCCGAATTGTTTTCTGTAATGGACGGATATCAACTTTGACTGTTTTCACGCCGATGAGTTTTTGTTGTTCCGGAGAAATTTCTATCTGGGGGATATCTTCCTGCGATTGAGCTACGGGCTCTTTTGTCGGCGGGGCGGCCGGTTTGGATTTGAGAGCGGCTTTCGTAGGCGACGTATGTCCGGCATGATCCTGCGCGGAGACCGGCACCGTAAAGATAAACAACATATATCCGGCAACACCCAAGTAAAACAAAGTCAGGCATAAGTTTCTTTCTTTCATTTTTTGTCGCCTCCCGCCGCCAGGCCTTCGGTAATCGCGTGCAACCGGGCAATAGCTTTTTCTCTTTCCACAAATTGGTTCCAGTATTGTGCTTCATAATCCAGCAAAGTTTTTAACCGGGAAATAACATTTATTGCCTCCGCCTTTCCCGTGGAATACCCGGCAAGCGATTGTTCGAAATCCTGGATGTTTTTGGGAATCAAACCTTTCTTATAAATATTCATGAGTTTTTCCGCAGAGCGCAGCATAGAATAATTATCGCGTAAAGCCGCCGCAATCATCAGCTTAACCGCCTCCAATTCCTGTTTGGCCTGACGAATATTGGCTTTTGCTTCCAACTCGGCAGGCCGCTGCTTTGATAGAAAGTACAAAGGAATATTGATCGTTGCCGTGGCGCTCCACATATCTTTGAAATCACCAGAGCGGTTGAAGTAACTGCCGCTGAGAGCAAAGTCAGGAAAATATTCTTTCTGCGCCATAAGCAGCTTTGTCTCGGCAGCTTCAATCATCTTTCCGCGCGATTTGACCTCCGGTGAATGTTGGAGCGCTAAATCAACTGCTTCATCAATTTCCATAGGGAAGGGCTGATAAACAGGTTCGGACGGCCTAGCCAGCGGGGGGCCCTTTTCTCTGCCGATTGCGGCCCTGAGCATCGCCTGCAGCGACTGAATTTTTTGCTTCAACATCTCTTCTTTTTCCAACAGCATATATTTTTCAGTCTGTGCCATAAGCACATCCTGTTGCATGGCTTTGCCGGCGGCGTAGCGCGCCAGAGTGATATTTTCAATCCGGATAAACAAGTCACTCTTGTCTTGGAGGAGGTCAATATTCTTGTAGGCAAGAAAGAGATCGTAATAGAGCTCTTTTACCCGCGCTACTGTCTTCAGCTTTAAGAGCTCATGCATAGCCTCCAGACTTTCGGCGTCACGTGCAGCCATTTCTCCTTTCAAAGCGCTCTTGCCGGGAAAAAGGAACTGCTGTGACGCGGAAAACATCCACTGTGATCCTTGTTCCTGTCCGTACGAGTAACGATCGAAACCCTCATTCTGATAGCCGAACATGAACGTAGGGTCAGGCAAACTTCTCACCTGAGGAATTCGAAGCTGGGCAGCCTCGATTCGCGCCTGCGAAGCTTGAATCTCCGGACTGTTTTTCAGCGCTTCATCAACAAGTCCGTCCAGCACGGGGTCATTTCCGCCGTACGAAGCAGCCAGCAAAAGAAAAATTAAAAACAATAGCCCTTTCTTTATGAAGCTATTCGACATCAACATTAAGTTTTACCAATTGGCTTTTTCCGCCACGGGTAATTTTTATGTTAATAAACGAGGGACCAGCCATAGAGAAATTGACAGTTGCCAGATAACGGTCGCCTTGTAAGGCGGCGGTCGCCTTGTAATTCATCGGCGCCATTCCCGGCATTGCGGGCATTCCAAAATTAATGTCTACCGAGGCATCGGTTACGCTCTTGCCCGCGGTGTCTTTGATGGCAATATCCATTTTGTTTTCTCCAGTAATGGGCGGATTTTTATCCATCTTGATTTGGACGGTATAATCGCCACTCTTTTTTGTGATCTCATAATCCTTTGCGTTAGCCAAACCAATTGCTAGCAGCAATATTATCGCTGGTAATATCATTATTATACGCTTCATTTTTTCCTCCTGATTTAAGTTTATATCTGAAATATATTGTTTGTCTCCTTATAGTCAAGTTATCTGCATTAAATTATTAATATTTCGCGCCGCCCTTTCCGGATCGGATGACGCGCAAATTGCCGAGACAACGGCAACACAATCAGCGCCGGCCTTCACAACTTCTTGTACGTTGGATTCATTAATCCCTCCAATGGCCACCACGGGATGACGGCTATAAGCTTTTATTTTCGCCAGCCCCTCCAATCCCCAGGCGCCTTTTGTATCTATTTTGGTCGGAGTGGAAAAAACCGGACTGACACCGATATAGCTTAGGCCTAATTTTTGGCTTGCTTCAACGTCTTCCCATGTTTCCACGGATAAACCGATTATTGATTTTTGCCCCATAAGTTTGCGCACAATTTCATAGGGCATGTCTTCCTGGCCGATATGTACGCCTTCGGCCCCGCAGACGAGAGCTACATCAACGCGATCATTTATTATCAGCGGCACTTTATACAGTTCTAAAATTTTTTTAACTCGTTTAGCTTCTTCCACAAAAAGGCGGGTAGAAACATCTTTTTCGCGCAATTGCACATAAGCGACACCGCCTTTAACCGCTTTCATAATGACTTCTTCCAAAGGCTTTCCTCCGCAAAGACGGCGATCAGTCACCAGATATAGTCCGTGCATAGCTAATCCTCAATCCTGGCGACTCCGTAAAAAGGGCCCCGAACATTCGCCGGGCTGCGCATATGCGAAGTTTATCCGGCGTATGCCGGATGCGCTGCACCCTTCGTCATTGCGACCTACGTAAAAGTAGGCCTCATTCCTCAGGATTTGTGCGCCTTGCCTCTGGCGCATTTTAGGAATTCGCAACATCAATCTTCAAGCGCCTGGCAACATCATCTTCAGTCAACCGATAAAGAATATCCAGAAAATGAGTTTGGAGGCTGCCGGGTCCTACGGCAACACTCGCCGCCATTTCTCCGGCAATTCCCATTACTGCCATGGCCTTCACTGTAGCGGCAAAAGGCGATTTTTCTACGGCGGCAAAAGCGCCGCACAGGGCTGATGCGGTACAGCCTAACCCTGTAACTTTGGTCATCAGCGGATGACCATTTTTAACTTTCATAATTTTTTCTTTATCGATAATATAATCAATTGCTCCGCTGATGCAAATGACGCATTTATGAGTCTCGCATAACTTTTGCGCTATATCAATTGCTGCATCTGAAGATGCAGCGCTATCCACGCCCTTTGTTTTGGATTTATCGTCATACAGCGCCATGATTTCGGAGGCATTACCGCGGATGATAGTCGGCGGTTCGCTATTAATCAGTTCTCTGGATGTTTGTGTCCGGTAACTAGTTGCTCCCGCGCCAACGGGATCCAGTATAATGGGGATGCCTCTCTTGCGGGCCTGAGTGAGAGCCAAAAACATCGACGAAATCCACGATTTGCTCAACGTGCCGATGTTAATTACCAGAGCTGAGGCAATATTGACCATTTCTTCCACTTCTTCTTGGGCATGCGCCATGACCGGAGATGCCCCCAGTGCCAGAAGCGCGTTAGCTGTATTATTCATCGCCACGTAATTGGTAATATTATGGACAACCGGTGATTTCTGACGGATCATTTCAATGGATTTGTATATTTCTGCTGCTGTTATCTTCATAACTCTCCTTCGTTTCTATCTTAAGGCATTATTCATTGATGGGGATTATTATTAAACTCCAATTCCCTCGAATAAAACAGTGGAGAGATATCGTTCACCGGCATCGGGGAAAATGACAACGATATTTTTTCCGGCAAATTCATCCAGCTTGGCGAGCCTCACAGCTACTGCTCCGGCCGCGCCGCAGGAAATACCGGACAGGATCCCTTCGTCCCGCGCCAGTCTGCGGGCAAATTCCACGGCTTCCATACTATCCACCTGCTCCACACGATCAACCACAGATAAATCCAGAGTATCAGGAATAAATCCCGCCCCAATCCCCTGGATTTTGTGCGGCCCCGGTTTCAGCTCTTGACCTGCGAGTTTCTGACTGATGATCGGGCTTTCCTTTGGTTCCACGGCCACAGATATGATCTTTTTCTTCATTTTATTTTTAATGTAGCGGGATATTCCGGTAATTGTTCCACCGGTTCCGACTCCCGCCACAAGGACATCAACCGCTCCCTCCGTATCGTTCCAGATTTCCGGACCGGTTGTTTTTTCATGAATGGCCGGATTGGCCTGATTTTTGAACTGCTGCGGCAAAAAATATTTCTTGGGGTCGGAAGCGGCAATGGCCTCCGCACGATTTATCGCACCCTTCATGCCTTCCGCGCCGGGTGTAAGAATAAGATTAGCTCCGAATGCAGCTAAAACTTTCCGGCGTTCAATGCTCATTGTCTCCGGCATGGTCAGAGTTAATTTATAGCCGCGCGCCGCCGCTACATAAGCCAGGGCGATTCCGGTGTTGCCGCTCGTCGGTTCGATGATTTCGACGCCGGATTTGAGCAATCCTTTTTTCTCGGCATCCCAGATCATGGCAGCGCCGATGCGGCACTTGACGGAATAGGCCGGATTACGTCCTTCTATTTTTGCTAATACTGTTGCCTTTGTTTTTCCAATAACATGATTTAGCCTCACGAGCGGTGTGTTGCCGATGGATTGTGAATTATCCGAATATATTTTTTTCATGACCTATCTCCTATTTTCCAAACAATCTATTTTCCCTATCGTCCAAGTGACAATGGGGGAAATTAAATTTTCAGGGCGCTGAGGCTTACGTCTTTGCCAGTGCCTGCTCGATATCCGCCAGTATATCGTCAATGTGTTCGATGCCAATGGACAGGCGGATGAAATCCGGCGTGACTCCCGTGGCCAACTGTTCTTCCGGCGACAACTGTTGATGCGTTGTCGTTGCCGGATGGATGGCCAGGCTTTTCGCATCACCGACATTGGCCAAATGAGATATTAGCTGCAGTGAATTAATAAATTTTTTACCTGCCTCGATTCCGCCTTTGATCCCAAAGCCAAGTATTGCTCCCGCGCCTTTGGCCAGGTATTTCGCAGTTCTCCCTTTCTCGGGGCTCGAAGCCAAACCCGGGTAATTAACCCAGCTCACTCTGGGATGTTTCTCCAAGTATTGCGCTACCGCCAGGGCATTCTCCGAATGACGCACCATCCTTAAATGTAATGTTTCCAAACCCTGCAAGAAAAGAAACGAATTAAACGGGGATAAGGCTGGTCCCAAATCACGCAACAGCACAACACGGGCTTTAATAATATAAGCAAGGTTTCCTAGAGCTTCAACAAAGTTAATTCCATGATAACTGGGATCGGCATCAGCAATTAATGGAAATTTCCCATTGGTCCAGTCGAATTTTCCCGACTCAACAATAATGCCGCCTAAAGAAGTACCGTGACCTCCGATGAATTTTGTTGCCGAGTAAACAACAATATCCGCGCCGAAATCAATCGGGCGCAAAAGGTAGGGAGAGACGGTATTATCCAGAACAAATGGTATGCCCTGTTTGTGAGCAACGCCGGCGATGCCTTCCAGATCGGCGACATCCAGCTTGGGATTGCCGATAGATTCGGCATATACGGCTTTTGTTTTGGAAGTGATGGCTTTATCCAGTGCCTTCAAATCGTTGGACTTGACAAAGTTGACTTTAATTCCCAGGCGAGGGAACGTATGATGAAATAAATTGTATGTTCCGCCATAGAGATTATCCGCCGAGACAATTTCATCTCCGGCGCGCGCGATATTGAGCAGAGCGAGAGTTATTGCCGATTGTCCGCTGGCTACTGCCAGCGCTCCTATTCCTCCGTCAAGCAGAGCAATCCTCTTTTCCAGAACGTCCGTAGTCGGATTCATGAGCCGTGTGTAAATGTTACCGAATTCCTTCAATCCGAAAAGACCGGCCGCATGATCGGTATCTTTGAACTGATAAGACGTCGTCTGATAAATTGGTACTGCGCGGGAACCAGTCGTTGGATCGGGCTCCTGTCCACCATGTAGGACTAAAGTTTCTATTCTTAACTTGTTATCGATTTTGCTCATTTTTATTATCCTTTCTGTTTATCAAAAATGCCATAATATCAATCAATTTGGCGAATAACTTCTTCAATTACGCCGCCGCCCAATACTTCGTCTCCGGCATAGAGAACAACAGCCTGTCCCGGCGTAATGGATTCCTGAGTTTCTTTAAAAATAACTTT
>JBEKMF010000053.1:0-14774 GCA_050008655.1 Smithellaceae bacterium | reverse complement strand
CTTTGGGTAAGAGCTACATGATGATGTATTTCGGCGAAGTCGCAGCGGATATTGAAGAACTTAAAAGTGTTGTCGGCAGACCGCTTAATCATCACGACACGGAAGAAGCAACCTGGGCTTTAAACCTTCTGGGTAAAACTTTTTCAGCGGGCGATTTTGTCCTCGCTATGCGCCAGTGGAATGTGTTTTCCCGTCAGATGGCGAAATTCCATGAAACCTATGATCTGTATCTCACGCCGACAATTGCCACCCTACCGCCGCGGATTGGCGAACTACAACAGACACCGGTTGAACAGCTCTTTTTAAAAATCATCAATTCCATGAATATGGGCAAGTTGCTCAAAGCGACAGGCATTGCCGATATGATGGCCACCAAAGGTCTTTCCAAAATGCCTTTTACCCAATTGGCCAATCTGACTGGTCAACCGGCCATGTCGGTGCCGCTCCACTGGAGCAAAGATGGACTGCCCTGCGGCGTGCAGTTTATTGGACGATTCGGTGAAGAGTCTCTTTTATTCCAGTTGGCGGGACAACTCGAACGGGCGCAGCCCTGGTTTCATAGAAGGCCGGATCTTTAGAATGCTATTGTAAAAAATTTAATGAACAGGATTTACTCGAACATTCGTACTTCGTTTTCACAGGAACGTATGCAGTACTTGGATCAGGAGGGAAAGGTCATCTATGCGGCCAAGGATAAAAAGACAAGCAAGAGCTTCCCCACCCACGAATGGCCGGCGGCAATGTATTCGCATGTCCTGAATCTGTAATCATTGCAGTATAATTATAAAGAAATAGATGGTAAAAATAAACCCACCAAAGGCAATACAGCCGATCGCTAACGCTCTGGCTGATTTCACCGTTGGGCACACAAGTGAACAATACGATGAACGATACGATTTCACTACGCTTTGAATCCAAATTATATGCTCCTGCCGAGCGCGTCTGGGAGTGGATCACTTCGGTCAAAGGCATCTCCGCGGAAATGTGGCCGTTCTTTCGTATGACGGCACCAAAGAGCATTCACTCACTGAACGACGTGCAGATAGAACCCGGCGTCCGCATGTTTCGGAGCTATGTTTTTCTATTTGGGGTCTTACCAATCGACTATTCGGACATGACCTTGCTGGAACTCAAGGCTGGCCAAGGCTTCATCGAGCAATCCCCAATGGGCTCCATGAAGTTATGGCGTCACGAGCGACGCATCGTCCCGTATCCTTCCGATCCAGGCGCGGTTCTGCTAGTCGATCAACTCACTTTTCGCCCCCGCATGGCGAAGCGTCTTGTCGGATGGTTCATTCGACGCGTCTTTACCCACCGACACGAAGTGCTCAGAGCCAACCTTAGCGGTGCCCAACAAGGCGCTCAAGCCGATGGTCCCGCTGCCGGCGGGTCCGCGGCTTAGCTTGGGCGTTGATCAAACATTTCAAACGCAAATCATTAAAATATTTATTTCGCGTGATTGTTTGTTAGTAGGTGAAACAAATAATCTTAATGGGAAAAAATACTAAGGAATATCAGTTGAAGTGGAGCATAACGCCTAGTTATGCTGGTGCCGTAGCACCATTTAGGCATCAAAAGAATTCTTAACAAATGCAGCATTTTTATACTCATCAATCTCATTGATAATCCCTTCTTCAAAACTCATGGGAGAATATCCGAAATCTTTCTTAGCGTCTTCATAGGAAAAAATGCGAGGTTCAACTAGTGTTTGTACTTTTTCCCTATAATCGATTTTCCCTAATGATGTGAAATATACAATTACCGCTCCAAAATATGCAATTCGATATGGAACCGAAATGAATTTATTTTTTTTGCCAAGCAACCGCCCAATTGTTTTAAAAATATCAATCAGCAAAATTGGGCTCTTGCCAGACAAAATATAATTCCTTCCCTTAGTTATTCGTTCATTGATTAAAACTCTATAATAGGCATCACCGAGATCCTTTTCATGCACTGGCTGAAGAGGGTAACTTGCATGATTCACAACTGGGAAAAAATGGAGTTTGTCAACCATTTTAATAAATATAGCAACATTATTATCGTTTAGACTCCCATAGATCATAGTTGGTCGCAAGATGGTTAGGGTTATATTTGAACCTGATATTAGCTCTTCAATTAGTTTTTCGGTTTGCCTATATTCCTCGCCTGCTGACTTGTACTTCGAATAAATACCAGTCGTGTGAACAAGAACTATCCATTTTACATTATTCTTTATGGCGGCTTTAACGACTTTTAGTGAAGTATGAATTCCTGCAATATGAAATATTGTGTCAATATCTTTCATAACTTCATCAAGGAAGATTGAATCATTTAAATCACCATTAGCCTTTTCTATAGACAATCCACTTTTATTAATTAAATCAGTATTTGAAGAATTTCTGACAACAACTCTGAATCTCGTGCTCCTAATATTTTCATTACTGTTTATTAAATTCTGTAGAAACCATCTACCGCTTTTTCCAGTCATACCAGTAAGCAATATCATTTATCTCTCTCTATTCCCTAGTCGGTTGATATTTGTCGCCCGGCTAAACAATTAATATCCGAACTTCGCTTTTTCCGATGATTTTGGTATCATAATAACATAACTTCTTTTTTCTTAAAAGGGAAATATGACCATTATTTACAGCAGATATCTATTTATAGCATTTCGTATTTCATAGTAATAAGGACTAAAATCTAACTTCGTAAAACATGAGAAATTTGTCCAACTACTATGTTGATTACCGTTAGAAAGGAAGCATACCTACAAAAATTGATGCATGTTTTGTTACAGGAAATAATCGATTATCATTTCGTAAAATCGAGGGTGCGGATAAGTAGATGTGTTCAGTAAGTACTTCTTCCTGAAATGTTGTGTTTTGAATTCCCTTCTCTAATACAACCTTTCCATCGGAAACAATCAAAAAATTGAACTCTAATTTTACATGTGATACAAGGATTTTTCATAAAAGGATGTCCTTGAACATGACTGCCTGCTTTCCAAGACTCTGAAGTACCTTCTTAGAGAACTAGATGGCTATGCCATGACAAGTCTGGAGTTACTTGGACATTACATAAAAATCCAGTAAACACAGAAAGATTTAATTAATAGGGCAGATTTATGAAAATATATTTTATATATTTAACCATATTGATAATGACATTGATGGGTGTAGTTTGTGGTTTTCTCATTCAAAGACATAAAGTGTTTCCTTTTAGATATATTGAGACTGCATACCATTATATGATGCACATAATACCTTATAAGGCTTATGGGCCCTGGTCTATTGGTGTATATAAAGGTTCCAGTCCATTCCATTTAGTTGCTCCAGGTGATATTCCCAATCCAATTTTAACAGGGAAAGATGTTGTTGATGTAGACGCTAAGTTTGTCGCAGACCCATTTCTCGTGTTCGAACACAAAAAATATACTATGTTTTTTGAAGTGATGAACAGGAAAACACGTCAAGCTGATATTGGCTATGCCGAAAGTACAGATGGAAAAAATTGGGAATATAAGAAAATTGTAATTCATGAATCATTTCATTTATCATATCCCTATGTTTTCAAGTGTAACAATGATTATTACATAATTCCAGAAAGTCATCAGGACTTATCAGTCCGGCTGTACAAGGCGGTGTCATTCCCTGACAAATGGGTATATGTCGGCAATTTATTATCCGGGTATCATTTTAGGGACCCTTCAATATTTCAGCATAATAAAAAATGGTGGTTATTCGTTGCTACGCATGAAAGTGATACATTGAATCTTTATTATGCGACTGATCTATTGGGTGAATGGAAACCTCATCCAATGAATCCTATAATCAAATTAAACAATAAGATCGCCAGGCCTGGCGGAAGAGTTATTGTTTACGATGACAGGCTATACCGTTTTGCACAGGAAGATCATTCGGGCTACGGTACTCGGGTATTTGCTTTTGAAATAACTGAACTATCTAAAAAATCATATAGAGAAAAGCTCGTAGAGACGCCGGTTGTAAATATGACGGGTAAAGGATGGAATTCAGCAGGTATGCATCATGTAGATTTACATAAAATAGGAAGCAAGTGGATGGCTGTTGTCGATGGCAGAAATAGATAGACTTCATGAGGTACTATAAACAAAAATATTTTAGATTTCTTAGAGCTTAATATTTGATTCTCTTTTATACCAATCAATAGTCATGCGTAATCCTTCGTCAAATTGCACAAGAGGCTTATAGCTCAAATATCGTTTTGCGGCTTCGATTGCGGCAAAAGAATGCCTGATGTCTCCCGGTTGTGGTTTTGTGTATTCAGTCGATATATTTTTACCTACAATATCATTAATCTTTTGTACAAGGTAATTTATAGTAATTTGTTCATGACAACCACAATTAATAACAACACCATCTATGCCTGTTGTGGTTGCCGCGAGAATGTTGGCATTAACCACATTGGAAACAAAGGTAAAATCCCTGCTCTGTTCACCATCACCGTAAATTAATGGTTTGCGATTGTGCAAGATGGCCGTAATGAATTTTGGTATAACTGCCGAATATTGCGATGTAGAGTCTTGCTTTGGGCCGAAGACATTGAAATAACGTAAAGCGACTGTTCCCAGTCCATGGACTTTAGTAAAAACAGAACAATGTCTTTCTGCTGCTAGTTTTGAAACAGCGTATGGCGATAATGGAGCAGGTATCATTCCTTCATGTTTAGGTAATTCCGGTGTTTCTCCGTAAATTGATGAAGAAGAGGCGAATACGACGCGCTTAACTTTTGCGTCCTTGGCGGCACAAAGAACGTTGAGTGTTCCGACAACATTTACTTCGTTTGTTGTGATTGGATCACGTATTGATCGTGGTACCGATGGCAGCGCCGCTTCGTGCAAAATAAAGTCAATGCCTTCTGCCGCTTCTCTCACTATATGGTAACTGAGGACATCGCCTTCGATTAATTCAATGGAGCTAAGGAAAGGTTCAATGTTATGGCGTTTCCCGGTAGAGAAATTATCAAGAACTCGAACTTTTTCTCCACGATGTACAAGTTCCTCAACAATGTTAGAGCCGATGAAACCGGCCCCGCCTGTTACAAGATAGTTCATAATTGTTTTCCCTAGTAATGAATTTGAATCGTGCGTTAATGGTTTTTCTGATTTTCCCAATATACACAACATTTCAATCTGTAATAAACACTATTTATACACGATGATAAACATCGATACTGCACCTCACCTTTTGTGAATAAGATTGCCTTGACATGAAAGACCGAATTTCCTACAATTCAATCATGCAATATGATATCTTATCAAAAATACTTTAGTAAATGCAAGACTCGTGATGCACTGCGACTGTTTTCTTTATTTAAAACCAAAAAATTTACTTCTGGTGTCTCAAACAATAAAGTATTTCACGGGTTTTTTGCACGCTGCAAGCTTGTGGATGAAGGCCGGATTATGCTTGCAACATTTATCTGATTTGAATAGCGGGTCGAAAGCCAAGAAGCTAGCATAAAGGGCTTGGGGCGTTCCTTTCCATTGAACTATAACATTCAGGAGCCCGTTGTTTACTATGCGTATCCATTAAGCATACACCACATAAAAAATCTACCGACAAGCCGCAATTCAAATAACAATTAAGAGGATCAACGTATATAAGATGCTAATTCGAGACAGACTGATTAAGGGGACGACATTGAATTTGATTGCCGTTGCCTTCAATCAAGGCAGTACCCTGATTGCTAATATTATCGTCGCTCGCATTCTCATGAAGCAAGGTTTTGGCGAATACGCGATGGTGCAGAGCACACTGCTAACGGTGGCGACTCTATCTCAACTGGCTACAGGCGACACCGCTTCAAAATATGTAGCAGAGTATCGTTCCATTGCTCCGGATAGAGCCGGACGAATCATGGGTGTCTGCGCACTTGTTTCCGCCATGATGGCAGCTGTGGGGGTAATTCTGCTTATTGCCATGTCACCATGGCTGGCTGAGAGCATGCTCAAAGCCCCACATCTTGCGATATCTCTTATAATTGGTTCAGGTTATCTATTCTTCTCTTCAATAAACGGATATCAAACTGGCGCGCTTTCCGGTCTTGAGGCTTATGGAAGCCTTGCAAAGTCGGGAGTGGCAAGTGGGACTGCAGCAGTGGCTGCCATCTCTCTAGGTGCATGGTGGGGAGGGTTGAACGGCACACTCGTCGGACTTAGTATCAGCGCCTTCGTCCGTTGCGCCATTCACAACAGGTGGCTTCGATTCGAAAGCCGCCTGCATGGTATAAAGGTTCGGTACCGCAGCGGTCTGAGACAAGAAAAGACGATTATCTTTAAATTTGCATTACCCGCCGCACTTGCAGGATATTACTCCATGCCGCTGATCTGGCTCGCCAACTCCTTCCTTGTCCGACAGCCTGGCGGTTATGGGGAAATGGCACTGTACAGCGCAGCAAACAATCTTCGTATACTTGTGTTGTTCCTGCCGAATGTAATAAACGATGTTGGGCGCGCCGTGCTGAATAACGAAAAGGCCAGAGGGGATATGTTTCACTATAACCGGGTATTCAGGTCTAATGTATTGTATATCTTTCTCGTTACTCTGGGCAACGTCATTGTCTTGGGCGTTTTTGGGCAGCCGATTCTTCAACTTTTCGGAAGTGACTTTATAGTTGGGCAATCTATTCTAAGACTTCTTCTTGCCGCCAGCCTTTTTGAGGGGCTGAGCATCGCCCTGTATCAGTATGTGCAGTCCCAGGCGAAGATTTGGTTTTCAATTATCTGTATAAATGTTCCGAGGGAAGCATTTCTGATCGTAGCGGCATATTTTCTTGTTCAATCTTATGGCGGCGTAGGACTGGCGGCGGCTTACCTGTGCTCGACTATCTTAGGGTTAATCTCTCATTCTTTACTTGTTGCTATGTTGTGCAAAAAGGAAAATAAAATATTGGAAGCGCATGCAGCAAAATCGATATTTTATGATTAAAATCAAGGAGATAATGTGTTACCATACTTCAGTATAATTATACCAATGTATAACCGCGAGCGTTTTATTGCCCGGGCTATCAATAGTTGTCTAAATCAGGACTTTGAGAATTATGAAATCATTGTTGTTGATGATGGTTCAACTGACAAATCTGTAAATGTGGTAAAAAAATACACGGACCCTCGAATCAAACTTATTTGCCATAAGGTAAATCGAGGCGCTGGACCAGCGAGAAACACTGGTGTGGACGAAGCAACTGGTGAATGGGTCATTTGTTTTGACAGTGACGACGAATTGCTTCCTGGAGCATTATACTTAATTTTAAGACGGAGCAATGAAGTTGATGGGAATATATCACGCCTGCAATTTATGGTGCAAATGGATTCGGAAGAAATTTCTCCCGATCCACCTTTGAAGAATGAGTTTTGGGACTACGTTAAATATATTAAGTGGATGGAAGGATGCTATGGCAAACGCTCTGAATCATTGCAAGTCGTAAGGCGTGCTGCATTTGAAAAAGTCAGATACTACGATGATAGAACCTTAGAGGGACCGTATCACTTGGACTTCATGAAACAATTCAATGCTTGGTCATTTCCTGATGTAGTACGCCTTTATTATCATGATGCAGAAAATCAGCTTACCAAACAAAATATGAGCCGCACTATAGAAGGCGCTCAAGATCAGGCATTAAGTGGCGAACTTTTACTGAAGAATCACGGGGAAGCGCTTAAGTTGCATGCGCCACAGATTTATGGGAGGCAGGTTTCAGGTTTGGCAACATTATGTTTTCTTAGCGGTAATAGGTTAAAAGGCATCAAATATTCCTTTTCTTCCTTGAGAAGTAATTTTTTATCTCTTCGGTACTGGGTTATCTTGCTCCTTGGTCTTCTTGGTGCAAAACCGCTTGCTTGGTTGAAGTATTTTCGATCGCGTCTATTGCAGATGAGAATTAATTAGGGGTGTAACAATTATTAATGTCACTCAAATTGCACATAATTCAAAAGGTGCGCGATGCGTATTCGGAATAGAAAGATGCCAGTAGTTTTTCTAGCAATATCATTAGGTGCCTTTGCGCGCGGACATTCATGACGGCCGATGCGCATGATATGGTTTCGTGAATTTATAGATTGAATATGCATATACTACACCTCATACCTAGCCTAAGTGGCGGCGGGGCAGAGCGACAGCTTAGTTATCTGGCACCCGAGTTGGTTCGTATGGGTCATGAAGTGCATATTGCGTATTCCATGGATGGGCCGCACCGACCTGAATTGCCTGGTGTAGTTCTTCACCAGCTCAACTCCCGATCCAATTACGATCCATATTTGCTTTGGCAACTCGTCCGTCTTATCCGGAGAATCAGGCCGGACATCATTCATACATGGATTTTACAAATGGATGTTCTGGGTGGAATAGCTGCAAGACTTAATGGAGTCCCTTGGATACTTCGTGAACCGACTCAGGCCCAGGCCTATCTGCCGACATGGAAATGCCGTTTGCGGGTTCGAGTAGGTTCTTGTACGAGTGCTATTGTAGCGAATTCTTCAGGTGGTGACGAATATTGGAAAGCGCAGCTACCATACAGTTGTCGTTATATCGTACCAAACGGATTGCCTATGTATGAAATAGGCAGGATTGAGGCAGCTGTGCCGCCCGGATTCTCAAAATCGGAAGCGCCCATTGTGCTTTATGTTGGTCGGATGGAAGTACATAAAAGGCAGAAAGCCTTTTTAGAAGCACTGGCGTGCGTCAGGCAGCAACAAGACGTGTTAGGTGTCTTGTGTGGGGAAGGGCCTTGTCAATCAGAACTGGAGGTATTGCAACATGAGCTAGGGCTGGACGCTTATATTCAGTTTACGGGTCATTTACCGGCCGCTTCAGTTTGGGCGCTTATGAAAAAAGCATCGGTTTTTGTTTCGCTCAGTACGCATGAGGGACATCCGAATACGGTCATGGAAGCCATGGGGTGCGGTTGCCCGCTCGTGCTCTCTGATATCCCCGCGCACAGGGAGATTCTTGATGAGAGTAGTGCGCTCTTTGTGGATCCATCCAATGTGCGGCAGACAGCCGACGCCATTTTGCAGGTATTGAGTAATGCAGATGCTTCCAAAGAGCGTGCTTTGATCGCAAAGCAGAAAACCAAGAAATGGTCCATAGCCGCAATGGCCAAAAATTATGAAAGAGTGTATAAGGAATTTGTATGAGTTCAGAAGTTTGAACCCGACAAATATTTTTGCATAAAATATGCCGAGTGCTTGATGTTTGCTGATTTGGTAAATAAAGGCGAGCGAAAAGTTTTGCGAAAATGGTCCTCCAGTCAGACGCTAATGTCCTTTCCTTCGCTTCCTCCATTGTCGTTTAAGCCAACAGCTACGAAGGTCGATTAGCATGAGAATCATTTTCCACTATTACATGGGGGGAGGCGGTGGACTCTCTAACATAATTATCCTTCTGCGTACCATGGCTCTTAGCCGTCCCGAAGATGAAATCGAGATCGTCACCTCGCCGTTAGTCCCATTCGACGAGCTAGAAGATATGCCGAATATCCGGATTCGAAGGTTTCGCTTAACTGGTTGGCAGGAAATAGACCGGTTGCTGCTTAGCGTTTTTTTCTTGCCTAGGATTGTGCGTGAGACAAGGGCGGATATCCTTTGGTCCATGAACCTAGGTTCCTACGTCAAGACAGGTATTCCTTCCGTGCTCAGCATGACTAACGCCTATCAGGTCTGTCCTTGGGAGGACTCGCGCTACCACCCCGGCAGCACTTTGCACGTTGCCCTGCTCCGATGGTTCTTTCGCCGTTCTCTTCGGATTTACGACGCCGTGATCGTAGAGACACAGCTCATGGGTGACTACGTCCGCCGTATCCAGGGTGCTCCTCAAGAAATCTGCGTCGCCCCAAAGGCCGTTGAAAAGGAGATCGATGTTCGACCAGAACCATTGCCGCCGTTTCTGCAAAGTGCTCTTGAAAGGGGCTTGGGACGCAGCACGTTTACGTTCCTCTACGTGTCCACCTTTATGCCGCATAAGAATCATGTCACTTTGATCAGGGCATTTTCGGAACTGGCGCGAAGGAACGTCCGAGTCAGAGTCATTTTCACTATCAAACCGGAGGAAATCCTAGATGCCGGGTGGCCGGAGACAGTCAGCCTCATCGAAAAGGGTTACATTGTGCCTGTTGGTTGGGTGGCTAAATCATACTTAAGATCATTGTATGCGGCATGTCATGCCTGTCTGATGCCAAGCGTGCTGGAATCGCTCAGCTCCGCTCACTTAGAAGCCATGCAGTGGGGGCGGCCGCAGATAATTGCCGATCTTCTCTATGCGCATGATCTCTGCGGTCCTGCTGCTTTATACGTCGCCGCGACAGATGTACAGGCATGGGTAGAACAGATCGAAAAATTAAAAAGCAATGCGCATCTCCGGCGTGAAATGATCCATGCAGGACAAGTGCGGATGAATATGTTTCCGACTTCATGGGATAAAGCGTCCGAAACAGTACACCGATTTCTTGAGTCGCTTCATAATCAGCATTGATATGGTGAGGATTGGGAGTCAAGAGTATTCAGTTGTAATATGTCGTTGTCTGAACCTGAGTGATTTTATCCCGTTTTGCAGATGCGTGACAGCCGATTTTTCGTTTACGAAGAATCCGACATTCTTCCCGTAAATGCTCATCCTTATTTGACTGAAGTCCACAAATCATTAAACGCAGCGAAAATGCAGGATTCCCCTCCGTAATAAACACAATTTACCTCCTTCGGTGATGGTTATTTGCTGCCATTTGTCCATAAAATATTGGTGATTATTTACTTGACTATGGAGTTCGGGTTTTATAAAAGATGCGATCTCTTATTATTGGAAAAATCCAGAAAGCAGAACGTTGCTTGGAACACTGTTAGAGCTAGAGCAAATGCATTTTGCCTGAAAAAGCCATCCCGTTTCAAAAGGTAACGGAAAGCAACGGGTGTAAGCTTCAGTAGAGATCGCCGAGCCGCCAGGCATGAATCTATATAGTGATTTATGTAAAGCGGCTTTCTAGTTTAATGTCACCTTGAGGATGTCAAATGGCTTTGAGTAGTTTTTCCGTCCAAGAGGATGTTTCCATTGTAATTGTCAACTATAACTGTAGCGCATTATTGACTGCATGCGTGCACTCCTGCTTGGAGCAGGCCCGGCAAGTTATCGTTGTTGATAACGCATCTTCAGATTTAAGCCTAAAAGAACTGGAGGCTAATTTCCCTTCAGAAGATCGTTTATGCGTGATTTGCCTGGAGCGTAACCGGGGCTTCGCTGCCGGCTGCAATATTGGGATAAGCGCGGCTACAGAATCTTATATTTTATTCCTGAACCCCGATTGTTTATTGGGCGCAGATTCTTTGCAACGTATGGTTCAGGTGTTAGAGGTTGATTCCAGAGCGGGCATGGTGGGAGGGATGTTGATCACCCCGGATGGCACCGAGCAGATAGGGTGCCGCCGTATGATACCAACCCCATGGCGTTCCTTTGTTCGTGCTTTTAGTTTGTACCGCTTTTCAAGCCGCTGGCCACGGCTGTTTGCTGATTTTAATTTGTACAAAAAAGCTGCACCGGATGGTCCCGTCGATGTGGAGGCAATTTCCGGTGCCTGCATGCTGGTAAGGCGCGATGCGCTATCGGATGTTGGCCCCCTGGACGAGGGTTATTTCCTACACTGTGAAGATTTTGACTGGTGTATGCGTTTTCGCCAGAGGGGCTGGAAAATAATGTTTGTACCCGATGCCCGCGTGGTTCATCATCAAGGGATGTGCAGTATACACTGTCCCATTTTTGTTCAATGGCATAAACACAAGGGAATGATACGTTTCTACGGCAAATTTTTTCGCCGTCAGTATCCGGGTGTATTATTTTGGATTGTTAGATTTGGTGTTTGGTTACGATTTGGCGCTGTTGTTGTTTACTATAACTTAAAGTATATAAAACAACGGTTGAAGCATAATCGATTGTAAAGGACGGGTAGGTGTTATCGGTGCGACCAGCTTAATTGGGGATTGCTTGCTTCCCTGATAAGTATAAAAATTTGTTTGATAAATCTGCACATATAATACCCTCCTATCCGGTATAGTTGTCACTGGGTGCTTAAATATTATTTTTTACCAGCTTACATCTTTTTGATTCATGTAACTGAGAGAGCGGATCTTTAAGAAGAGTGAGCATTGTACTTAAGTTAAACCAAGATCAGAACAAATAAGTCAGGGGAAATCCTATCGTCAAATACATGCTGCAATCGGAAGAACTTTATAAAATTTCAATTGCCTTAAAAAAAATCACCGGTCAATTATGGTGCAAAATAAAATAGATGAAAGTTTCGAAAAAGTCCAGAGATTTTGAATTTTTAAAGCGTTTTTTTGACTTTACAACGGCTTTAATTTTAACAGCCCTAATGGCTTTGCCCCTCATTATTATTGCCGTTTCCGTAAAGCTAACTTCACCTGGTCCTGTTATACATTGGTCGCATCGAGTGGGCAAAAACAATCAAATATTTTCCATGCCTAAATTTCGGACCATGCATATTGGAGCCCCGGATGTAGCGACTCATCTTTTTGAAGATGTAAATATTTATCTGACACCAGTAGGATCATTCTTGCGTGAAACAAGTTTCGACGAGTTGCCCCAGTTATGGAGTGTACTCAAAGGCGATATGAGTCTTGTCGGGCCCCGACCGGCTCTGTTTAATCAAGATGATTTAATTAAATTAAGAACGGAAAGGCAAATATCAGAGCTTTTGCCTGGCATAACCGGATGGGCGCAAATTAACGGTAGAGACGATCTTTCTATTTCTATCAAAGTTTCATATGACGAATATTATCTGAAAAACAAATCATTCATTTTGGATATGAAAATATTATGGAATACTATTCCCAAGGTAATTAAACAAGACGGAGTCGCTCGTTGAATGACCTTGCATCCACAACTTATCTCCATGTACCATTCGCATATTGGGGGCCTGGGCGCTCTACCCCATGATGATTCGCTGGGCTGACGAATATCAAAAGACTCATTCCGGCTGTCAGATCGATATCGCTGCGGCCGGTGCCGGATATGCCATGATCGATGTTGACGACCAGACAGTTTCCGTGGGCGGCGTTCCATTCTTTATAATAGGCGGTGGCAGCCAAGGCGTATTTGCCTATCAACTGATGGCGGGAATTGATGCAGATCTGACTAAAAACATCATCGTCAATGTTGCCTATAAATACATTGCCCCGCAAAAGGTTTCCTATGACACCACCTTTGAGAATTCACCTCCGGGGTTTCTCGGCCAGGACGTAACTTTTAAATTCCAAGCCATTACTCTAGGCGTCAGTTATTTGTTCTAATCGATAAATTTTTTTATCATGTTGCGGCGATTGGGGAATTATTCTTCAATTGCCGTTTTTTGTTTTGTGTGGTGCGGTTCGACTGAACCATCCCCCGTTCGGTTTATATGTCCGCCATTTCCTGCCCATAGCATTGGACATCATTGAATGTGTGAAGCGGTAATCCTCACTTCAATTTCAAACTTAAAACTGTTGACTTGTAGGTGAACTAGTTAAAGATGGAGAAAACTAATTTGCCGGTGTTTGTAAAGTCAAAGGAAATAAACGGGGTCGCATGTTTACTCTTGACAATTGACGATAAAGAATACAGCAAATGTTTACCAGTTCTAGTTTCAGGCCATTAAGGATTTCTGGATTTAACCTAAAGGGCACAGGCCGGTATTCGCCGGAATAGCAAGCGGTAGGGAAAATAGGAAGTTGAGTGGGTACAAAAAGACGAGCTTGGCGGTGTGCAAAGCACAGCGAGGCAGAAGAAGCTTCTTTTCCAATTCGCCGGTAAGCCCAAAAACGAAGAAAAGGGGCTTCAGGCTACGCCTTTCGCCCCTTTTTTTAAATCATGCTAATTTTCAATTGTTAACAACAGTTGAGGCAACTTGAGTATTTCTCAAGTCTACTCAGTTAATTTTTTATCTTGTCTCCCTCGAAAGTACCGTCTACCTGGCCTCCTAAATTACACGTGCCGGATACTTTGTCACCATTAATCTTGCCTTTGTAAACCGTAGTTGCCCCGTCGAGGACGTACTTCACTTCAAAGTTGTCACCTTTCATGGTTCCTGTTAGCGGTGCCTCTCCGAATCTGCCTGCATAGTTTCCCGTCAATTTATTGCCGTCTAGCTTAAATGTAAAGACAGGATTGCCTGTACCCGTTGGCGTTGTAACCGAAAAATACCACTTACCATCTATGTTGGCATTTGCAACTGGTTTAGCAGCAGCTTTGCTTTTCGGTGCCGCATAGCTCAATGACGCTGAAGCTACCAAACCTAAAACAACTAAACACATAACAACCAGATTAAATCTTTTCATAAAGCCCTCCTTTTAATAGTGTGATTTTCTTTTTGTTGGTGCAACGTACCAGCCTTTTTTGCTATTACTTTTTACACGGTTATCATAACTATATCTCGTTGACAAGATAAAAATACAAATTGTAAAATATATATAATTAGAATGACATTTCTTTAGTTTTTTTTCGAATGAATCATTTTCATAGACCCTGCCAATAAATATATTCTCACATTTCGTTCAACGGTTTTTAATATTTCATTGAAAGAGGAAGGGGAAAGATGGTGTTTTGATTGGTGGATATGAGGGGGCAGTTTCGTTAATTAGTATTTATTATCAGATATTTACAATTATTGAGGGGAATTGGTGATATTTTGGCATGATCCTTCCATTAATATAAAGGCAAATCCCGCAAAGCGGGATAATTCGACCAACAAGTTTCAGCATAAGCAAGGGAGGTAACAGA
>JBEKMF010000052.1:0-14798 GCA_050008655.1 Smithellaceae bacterium | reverse complement strand
CTTAACTGATAGGGAAATATCCATAGGAGATTATATTTTAACCGGGGGTGAGCTTTCCGCTTTAGTATTAATAGATGCCGTATCCCGTTTTATACCGGGAGTTTTGGGAAATTCAGAATCAACGCTGAGTGAATCTTTTTCCCATGGTTTTTTGGAGTATCCTCAATATACAAGGCCCGCTGAGTATAAAGGTTGGAAGGTGCCGGAAGTTTTAGTTTCCGGAAACCACGCGGAGATTGAACGATGGCGCAGGTATGAATCGCTTAGGAGGACATATAAGCGTCGGCCGGATTTACTGGAAAAGACCGAACTTTCAGAAGCAGATAAAAAAAATCTGCAGAAAATCAAGCTGGAAGACACATAATATCTTGATTTTGAAAGCTGTTTAGGATAATAAGACTAAATTTAAAGTATATAAAACCAGAAAAGCACTTATGCTTTATATAGCTCTTTTACATTATCCCGTATACGACAAAGATGGAAAGGTTGTGACCACGGCTATTGCGAATATGGATATTCACGATATAGCCAGGTGCGCCAAGACCTACGATGTGCGGGTTTTTTATTTAGTAAATCCAATATCTTTTCAGCGCGATTTGGCGAAAGATATCATCAGCCACTGGCGGGATGGTTACGGAGCGAATTTCAATCCATCGCGTAAAGAAGCCTTTAAACTGGTTAGACTAAAGGAAAATCTCAAAGAGGTTTTGATGGAAATTGAAGAGCAAACGGGATATGTCCCGAAAACGATTGTAACCGGAGCTAACTTAAAAACAGGGCTTTTAACATTTGCAGAGCTCAAAAAAATATTAAGAAATGATCGTTTGCCTTATCTTTTAATATTTGGTACAGGTTCGGGAATTGCTGAAGAATTGATAGATAAAGCCGATTTTCGTCTGGAGCCGATAAGAGGAGTTAAAGAATATAATCATCTCGCCGTTCGTTCGGCGGTGGCTATAATATTGGATAAAATTATGGGTAATTAGCCTAAATTAATATATATGAGTTGAGAATGGCAGGAGGAAACGGAAATGAATATTGTGGAAATGATCGAAAAGGAACACATGAGGGGCGATATTCCCGGTTTCAAAACTGGTGATACGGTGAAAGTATACGTGCGCATCATTGAAGGTCAAAAACAGAGGATTCAGGCTTTTGAAGGGATAGTCATCCGCAAACGACGCGGCAATAGCCGGGCAAACTTTACGGTAAGAAAAGTCTCTTACGGTGTCGGCGTGGAAAGAACATTTCCTTTGCATTCGCCGATTATTGACAGGATTGAAGTTGTCAGCAAAGGGCAGGTGCGCCGTTCCCGTCTTTACTATTTGAGAAGTTTGAGAGGCAAAAAAGCGAGAATCAAGGAAGCGACAAGCAACAATTAAGATCAAGTTGTTTTGAGTTTACACGGTATTCCTTAAATTTTCGATGAAAAATTAATTGTCGGTATCTGTTATCAATGGATACTTTTGAAAAACTTGCCCACCAGGAAGGATACAAACAAATCGCCGGCATTGATGAAGCAGGCCGTGGACCGCTGGCGGGACCGGTTGTGTCGGCAGCAGTAATTTTTCCCGTTGCCTATAAAAATTCAAAAATAAAAGATTCTAAAAAGCTTTCCGCGTGCCAAAGAGAAAAACTCTATGATATAATTGTAAACGAAGCAATTGCCGTCGGCGTGGGAGTTGCCGACGCGGAAATAATTGATAGAGTTAACATTCTGCAAGCAACTTTTTTAGCTATGCGTGAGGCGGTACTGGAACTTTCTACTCCACCGGATTTTCTTCTAATAGATGGTCTTCATTGCATATCCATGCCAATTCCCCAAAAACCATTGGTAAAAGGAGACAACCGCAGTGTCTCCATTGCCGCGGCATCGATTATTGCCAAAGTATCACGCGACAGGATTATGGGAATGTACCATCGCCAATTTCCTCAGTATAATTTTTTACAAAATAAGGGTTATGGAACCAAAGAACACTGCAGCGCCGTAAAACAATTCGGTCTGTGTAAAATTCATCGCAAATCATTTCATATAAAAAATTTTGATTTAAATCAAACTATCTTAGACTTGTTTTAAGCAGAATGAAAGATAAGACAAAAATTACCACAGGAAAGGAAGGCGAAAAAATCGCCGCGGATTTTCTGAAAAAAAACGGCTATCGGATTATCGATAAAAATTTCCGTTGTCCTTTGGGTGAAATAGATATAGTAGCGCGTGAAAAAGGCGTAATTGTATTCGTCGAAGTGAAAACCAGAAAATCAAGCGAATTGGGTTATCCCGAACAAGCTGTAGGAATAAGAAAACAGAAAAAAATGTCTCAACTGGCTTTATGGTTTCTGCAAAAGAAAAAAATTATCGATACCAGTGCGCGGTTTGACGTGGTAGCCGTAACGATGCTTTCTTCGGGAAACGAAATTAAGCTCTTCAAAAACGCTTTTGATTATATCGGTTCTTAAGAGTTGTTTTCGGTCTGAAAATGGCTTAAAGCCGGTTTACCGATAGGATAAACATTAAAGCCCAGGGCAAAACATTTCTTGTGGTCGATAATATTGCGGCCATCGAAAAGGAAAGCCGGTTTGACCATGGACTTATATATTTTCCGGAAATCCAATTTCCGGTATAAATCCCAATCGGTAAGAATGGCTAAGGCATGACAACCGGAGGCGGCGCGGTAGGGGTCTTCGACGTATTTTATACTGCCTTTAGCGCCAGCAAGGTCGGCAGCGGCGTTTTTTAGCGCTTGTGGATCGGAGATGATGACTTCAGCTTGTTCCGCGAGCAGTTTACGCGTAATATGAATGGCCGGACTTTCTCTGGTGTCGCCGGTATTGGCTTTAAAAGCGAAACCTAAAATACAAACCTTTTTCCCGGCCAGAGTATTAAACATGCTGCGAAGGATATTGGCAATAAAGCGGTCCTGCTGGTACTCATTGATTTTTACTACACTCTCCCAATAATCGGCCACTTCCTTAAGCCCGTAATAACTGCACAGATAAACAAGATTTAAGATATCTTTTTTGAAGCAGGAACCGCCAAATCCTATCCCGGCTTGGAGAAATTTACTGCCCACACGGCTGTCCATTCCCACGGCTTTGGCGACTTCCGAAATATCGGCATCGGTTTTTTCACAAAGAGCGGAAATCGAGTTAATAGATGAAACACGCTGAGCCAGAAAAGCGTTAGCAACTAATTTGGAGAGCTCAGCGCTCCAGATATTGGAGGTGATTATTTTTTCTTTCGGAACCCATTTGGAGTAAATATCGACCAATTCCTGACGGGCTTTTAAGCCGCTTCTTGTTTCATGGGAGCCGATAAGCACGCGGTCGGGATTTTCCAAATCTTCAATAGCGGTGCCTTCGGCTAGAAATTCCGGATTCGATAGAACATCAAATCTAATTTTGCCTTTTGCTGAATTCAGAATTTTTTCCATAGCCAGGGCGGTTTTAACGGGCAGAGTGCTTTTTTCTATTACGATTTTCGGTGATTGAGAATTTTCCAGAATTTGCCGGGCTGTTTTTTCCCAGTATTGTAAATCTGCGGCCCTACCCGCGCCGGTGCCGAATGTTTTCGTTGGCGTATTAACGCTAACAAAAATGATGTCATTTTCTTTGATCTGTTTTTCAATATCCTTGGCGAAGAATAAATTTTTGCCGCGGGTTTTTTTTATAATTTTATCTAATCCTGGCTCATAAACGGGAAATTCATTGGAATTCCAGGCATCAATGCGTTCCGGATTAATGTCCACTACAGTTACATTACAATCAGGGCATTTATAGGCTATCATGGCCATCGAAGGGCCTCCGACATAACCCGCCCCGATACAAAGTATCTTCTTTTTGAATTTCATTTTACTGATAGAGCCTCCGCAAGTTAAGTTTGCTTTAGAATATCACGAAAATATTCGATTGTGTTTTTCAAACCCTTTTCCAAATCCACTTTGGGTTTCCATCCCAGCTTATTTCCGGCCAGAGCTATATCCGGTTTGCGCTGAGTCGGATCGTCCATGGGCAGCGGCTGGAAAATTATCTTCGAGGTGCTTTTGATCAGTTTAATTATTAATCGCGCCAGTTCCAGAATGGTAAATTCTTCCGGATTCCCGAGGTTAACCGGGCCGTAAAAATCATCAGCGCCGTTCATCATCCGGATTAATCCTTCCACCATATCGTCCACATAACAAAAAGATCTGGTATGACTGCCGTCTCCATAAACAGTAATGTCTATGCCTTGCAGGGCTTGAATAATGAAATTGCTGACCACACGGCCGTCATTAATTGCCATGCGCGGTCCATAAGTGTTGAAAATACGGACTATTTTAGTATTGACGCCGTTTTGCCTGCGGTAATCCATCATCAGGCATTCCGCGGCTCTTTTCCCTTCGTCATAGCAACTGCGAATTCCGATAGGATTGACGCGTCCCCAGTATGATTCGTTTTGTGGGTGCATTTCGGGATCGCCGTAAACTTCCGAAGTGGAAGCCTGTAAAATTTTTGCTTTAGCCCGCTTAGCAATGCCCAGGACGTTTATTACTCCAATGATGTTAGCTTTGATTGTTTTAATCGGATTGAGCTGATAATGTACCGGTGATGCCGGGCAAGCCAGATTATATATCTCATCAACTTCCAGATAAACGGGATTGATGATATCATGACGAATTAGCTCAAAATGCGGATTGCTTAAAAAATGAGCGATATTGTCTTTATTACCCGTGTAAAAATTATCCAGACAAACAATGTCGTTATCTTCGTTGAGTAGCCTCTCACAAAGATGAGAACCTAAAAATCCGGCGCCGCCGGTAATTAATATACGTTTTATCATATAATTTTATTATTCATTGTGGTAATTATCTTGTGGTTTTGCTATTAAACTTAAACCGGCCTCAGATGTCAACTTAAAAATATATTTTATGCGGATTTTTATGGATGAAAGAGCAAGTATAAAAAAAGGGATTCTTTATGTTGTTGCCACTCCCATCGGAAATCTTGAAGATATTTCCCTGCGGGCAATCCGCACATTGAAAGAAGTTGATCTTATTGCCGCCGAAGACACACGCCATACGAAGAAATTACTTAATGCCTATAAAATATCAACACCCCTGATTAGTTTGCATAAACACAATGAAAAGGGAAAAAGCGAACTGATCATTTCCAAGATAAATTCCGGAATGAATGTGGCCTATGTGTCCGATGCGGGCACTCCCTCAGTTTCCGATCCCGGTCATTACCTGATTGGTTTTGCCCAAGATGAAAATATCAGAGTCATTCCCATTCCGGGGCCATCTGCCGTAATAACAGCATTAAGCGTTTCCGGTTTTAGTGCGGATAGGTTTTTGTTTTGCGGATTTATGCCTACCCGGGAGAATCAAAGACGAAAATTTATGGAATCTATGAAAGATGAGGAAAGAACGATTGTTTTTTATGAATCACCGATGAGATTTTTTGCCTCGCTAAAAACTTTACAGGAAATGCTGGGTGATAGGGAAATAGTTGTGGCGCGTGAGCTAACTAAGATATTTGAAGAAATCAAGCGTGGTAAAATATCCGAATTTATTGCCAGTAAGACAAAAATTAAGGGAGAGATCACAATAATTATCCGGAGTGGAGAGAAGGCCCCGGTGACTTTAACTGATGAAGAAATAATAGACAAACTAAAGTCATTTTCAAAAAATAAGCAGTTATCATTGCGCGATGCAGTGACCGAAGTTGTAAACCAAACAGGTATATCCAAAAAAAATGTTTATAATCTTGCACTTAGGCTTCGTTGGGGAAAAGCAACGAAAAAGGTTAGGTGATGCGTTTGAATGGAAAGTGCCGGAGAAAATACCTGCGCTTTCATTATCTCATCGCTTTCTTTTCCGGTGTTACACCTTAAGTGTATTTAGTTTAGCCAGAGTAACTTCCGCCTCACTGATAATGCGGTCCATAAGTTCTTTGGTAGTGGGTATATCCGTAATGCCGCCACAGCACTGTCCGGCAAAGAGGATGCCGCGTTCCACATCACCTTCATTAAGGGCCTTAAGATGCTTCATGTTTCCCACAGCCTGACGGGCGAGCACCATAAGCGGATGTCCCTCTTCGGCCCTTAACATTTCCATGCTGATACCTATAAACTTCAGGAATGAAAGGTTCATCAACCGCTTAACTAAAAGTGCCCCCTTGATCGCTTCGAAAAGCGGAAAGCCGCGCTTCATCATCGCCTCTGCTTCTTTTGTTTTCAGCACACGGCCGTCCATTCCGTCGAACACATTATCGTAGAGCGTATCTTGCTCCGTTGCCTGGAGGCACAAGCGTTTGAAGTTTTCATGTACCATGCTTTCCTTGACTACCATAAAGCGGCTGCCCATAGAAATGCCATCCGCTCCTAAAGCCAACGCCGCTGCTAATCCCCGGCCGTCATAAAATCCTCCTGCCGCAATTATTGGCACCTTCACCATGCTGGCCACGAGAGGAATCAGAACCATGGAGGTAGCCGCTGCGCCGTGTGCCGCCGCTTCGTGACCCGTTACCACCAGAGCATCACAGCCCAACTGCACTGCCTTAATGGCGTGTCTGGCGATGGCTATAGTTCCGACAACCTTGCCGCCATAGGCATGTACATCGTTGACAAACCAGGGCTTACCCAGTGAATAGTTGATGATAGGCACCTTTTCTTCAATCGCCACGGTAATATTTTCCTTTGCTCCGGGGCCAACCAGAATCTGGTTTATGCCGAAGGGTTTATCGGTCATATCTTTTAACTGGCGGATATTTTCCTTCGTTTCTTTAGGAGTGCATCGCGCTATAGCTAATATACCTAAACCTCCGGCATTGCATACTGCTGATACGAGTTTCGGCTCTGTAATCCAATTCATTCCGGCGAGCATAATCGGATGCTCAATTCCGAATATCTGAGTCATTCTTGTTTTGAACATAATTTTCTCCTTGGAAAGAAGTGTGCTTGGGCAAAGCCGTTGCAGAGCTTGCCCCCGTATTCAGGTACGGGACAGGCTGTATCGAGATGACTGTGTGTCACTTACTACTCGCTATATGGCCTACGGCGCAAGCTGTATTGCCGTGAGAGATGCTTATCATAAATTTGTCTGAAAGTTAAAATTAATAAAAAGGGTCAGAAAACTGACCCCTTTATTTTAAAAAATTCAATCCGATAATTTCTTTATTTAGCCTTGGCGGCTTTCTTCAGTACGATCGCCATTAAGATCTTGTAGATGCCCATGATGCCGAGAATAAATAATCCACCGCCGATGAGCAAAACTCCAACCCATACAAACGGAGCCATTTTGGGATTTGGATTGGGAACGTTGTTGGCCAGAGCGGCGATGAGGAAGAACATGAAGGAGTAAATGTTCACGAAGATCGGAATAATTTCAGCGAAAGCGACTATGATATAAACCAGACACAGAATAAAGAGCAATTTTGCCGCGACCAGTCCTATGGTCGGTCCAACGCCCATAACGAAAAATTTTGCCAGAACCAGAGAGAGGATTCCGACGGTGCCGCCCACCAGGATTGGAAGAGCGGTTTTTTTATCACCTTTGGCCATCAAGAAGAAAATCATCGCCATAAACGCCGGCCAAGTGGGCACTTGCAATGCATCTATTATCAAATAACCTATCGCTACGAGTATAATTAGAAACAATCCGAAAATAAGCCTGTTACTGTCAAACTTTATCATAGCTTCCCCCTCCCAGTTATTTTAAGTTTCCTAAGGACTATACCTTGAGTTTCAAAGATGGACATGTAAGTAGCACATCAGAATCAGAGTATCAATCTATTTCAATATGCGCTCTTATGATGTTTAAGACCGGAGCAAAGAAAATAAAAATCCGCGGGATTCAAAATTCTGGAAATCACCCGATAACAGGGCAAGGTTCCCCCGTTGGAAAAAGAGGGAACCGGATTGCCCGTTAAGCCGCCTTACAGCAGTTTTCTCAATTCTTTCTTCAGAATCTTGCCTACCAGCGTTTTGGGGAGGGCAGGCATGATAACGATTTCCTTGGGGACGAAGAATTTCTTGAGCTTGCCTGCACAGTACTCTTTGATATCTTCCGGTGTCGCCGTTTGCCCCGGTTTCAATGTCACAAAGGCCTTGATATCTTCTCCATAGACCGGATCCTTGATGCCGATAACGGCCGCCTCTACTACACAGGCATGGCCGTAAAGGACTTCCTCAATCGTCCGCGGCGAAATATTTTCGCCCCCTTTGATGATGATGTCTTTCTTCCGGTCCGTGATAAAGAAGTAGCCATCCTTATCAACGTAACCGATATCGCCCGTATGGAGCCAGCCGTTCTTAATGACTTCGACCGTCGCTTCGGGCAGGTTCCAGTAGCCCTTCATGACCATTGGTCCGCGGAGACAAATTTCGCCCTCCTTGCCTTGAGGCAATTCTTTATGGTTGTCATCAAGGATCTTCATCTCCATTCCCTTCATGGGGATGCCGATGGAGCCGGGTTTCTTCAGGGCCACATGGGATTGGCCGGCGTTGCCGGCTCCGGCTTCGGTCAGGCCCCAGCCTTCGGCTATTTCGCCGCCGAATTTTTCCTTGAACTGTTTCCATGTATCCAGAGAAAGCGGTGCCGAGCCGCTAACCCAGTTCTTCACGGAACTGACGTCGTACTTAGCGGCATCCGGGTACAGGAGCATGTAAACATACATGGTCGGAACTGCCGGGACGCTTTGTACCTTATACTTCTGAATGTTGGAGAATAATTGTTCGAGATTGAACTGCCGCATAATGATGACTTTGCCGTGATAGCGGAGAAAGGCGCCGTTCATCATAGCAACTCCGAAGGAATGACACAGCGGCAGAACGGCAATAGTAACCAGATCCTGTGCAAGATTGGTTGTATCCTGCTGGCTCTTAGCAACAAAATAAAGACCATAATGAGTCATCATGACCCCTTTCGGCGTACCCGTTGTCCCGGAGGTGTAGATCAAGGCAGCCACATCATCATCGGCGGTTTTGACGATATCCAGTTTGTCGGAACTCTCATCGAGCAGCTTCTGGAATAAATAGGTTCCAGCTGGCGCTTCGGGAGCAACAATGATAATATTCTTGACGCCCGGCACCTTGGATTGGCCAATCTTGACTTTGTCCAGATATTCGGGAGAAGTAATGACCGTATTTGCCCCGCTGTCCTTATAAATGAAATTAATTTCTTCCTGACCGACCAGATAATTGATCGGGATAGTGATGGCGCCTATTTTCCAAATGGCCTGAAATGCCTGGAGGACTTGCGGGCAGTTCTGCATCTGCATGATGACGCGGTCACCCCGTTTTACCCCCAGTTTTTTAAGAGCATTGCCAAGTTTCTTGGCGGCACGGTCCATCTGCATGTTCGTTATTTCCTGTCCCTCGAAGATGTAACTGACATGCTCTCCTACTTTTTGATTTTTTAAAGCTAATTCAGCGATGTTCATCTGGATATAACCTCCCTGCA
This sequence comes from Smithellaceae bacterium, assembly GCA_050008655.1. Lineage (GTDB taxonomy): Bacteria > Desulfobacterota > Syntrophia > Syntrophales > Smithellaceae > UBA4810. The sequence goes on along the minus strand of JBEKMF010000052.1, from coordinate 5,361 downwards.
AATTATGTCCGTCTCACCCGTTTCCGAGAGCGAGTGAGACGGATGCTAAGCTCATGCTAAATTACTGTTCCGGACAGCATTATATCAGTGCTTGACCTTCTGAATGTCGTTTTTATAATGGTGAGCCGATCACCCGGTTTCCCCGTTCCGACGGAGTCCGCAATTATGCCCGCGATTCCTGAACCCCAACCGCCACCTAACCCATACATAGCCGCCGATGCTTATGCCGATCAACATATCCGTGCCGATAGCGCCGGCCTGCACTATGTTGAATCCTTGTGCAAACCAGTCTTTGAACAACACCGGCACGGTCAGAGCATAAACCATGATATCAAAACCGTCAAATGCGTATCCGGCAATGGCCGCCCCCAACACCTGACACTTTGTCAGTATCAATATTGAAAAATATTGAAGAATGATTTTTTACGGGTCTGAAGGGGAAAGACCTTCAGACCCGTAGACAGAAACCGTCAGTTTTTTATAACTGAGCTTTTGTCTCTTTCATTAAGAGAATGGCAAACATGGAGATGAGATATAAACCACAGACACCGGCCATAACCAGCGTCAGAGGAACTTTCATCGCTACGGCAGCCATGGCGATCGGTACGATTGTTGCCACCAAACGGCCTGTGGAAAAGGCGCTGGCGAAACCAACGCCGCGGATGTTGGTGGGAAACTGCTCGACAGCGAGCCCTATCGCCACCGCCCAGACAACAGATGGGACCGACCAGGCAAGGAATCCCAATGCATAGAAAACATTATCGCTCCATACGAAACCCAGCCAGAGGACTCCCGTTACCGCAGAAATAAATGCGGCAATAGCCGTAACTCTGCGTTTGCCGTATTTATCCGCGAGATAGCCGCCGAGGAAATAAGCGATCACCGCCGTCATCTGTAAAACGACCAGGAAACTGGCTAATGCCTTCGGGCTCATCCCTCTTTCTCTGGCCAGAACAGTAGGCAGCCACGTATTAACCGCCCAGTAGACGGTCAGCAGACAGATAAAGAATACGCTGACGATGAGAAATGACGGGAAATTGGCCTTTTTGAAAAGATCACGCGTCTTCACCGCGGGCGCTCCGGCAGCAGCACCCTTCTTCTTAGCTTCCTGTGCCTTCAGCCAGACGGGTGATTCGGGAACAAAGATTGCTATATAAATGGCGACCAAAACTGCCGATGTGCCGAGGAGATAAATGGAACGCCAGCCCCAGATCGGTTGCATGAAATACTGGGCAACAATGGCGGCGCCAAAACCGAGGGGCCAACCATTCTGTACCCAGGAGCTCAGCTTGCCGCGTTTCTCCGGCGGAAAGAACTCCGCTGCCATTGTTCCGCCCAGCGCGTATTCGGCGCCCAGTCCGAGTCCGGCCAGGAACCGCAGTGCGCCCAACTGGATATAATCCTGGGCAAAAGCGGTCAGACCGGTAGTAATACCGAAAAAGGTAAGATTCCAGATCATAGCTTTTCTACGGCCGAATTTGTCGGCAATCGGCCCAAAGATATAGCCGCCCAGAACGCATCCGAGCAACATGGCTGTGCCGATAGCGCCGGCCTGCACTATGTTGAATCCTTGTGCAAACCAGTCTTTAAACAAAACCGGCACGGTCAGTGCGTAAACCATGATATCAAAACCGTCAAAGGCGTATCCGGCAATGGCCGCCCCCAACACTTTTCCCCTGTATTTTGCAGGGTCAACAATAGTTCCATTCGTTACTTCAGACATGTAATCCCCTCCTTAATCATTATAATTTTTTACAAATTTATAAATCATTTCATTACACCTGACGCCCTGTCACTACTGCAAACCTATTATTCCCTCCTTTTTGATTTTTTTTACTGCTTATAAATATCATCCCGCCGCTATTGGCAAAATGAAGAACAAACATTGTCGGATATCTAATATCCGCGTGTATCGTGCGTTTATCAATTCAACCATGATAAATGGTTAATGACTCACGCATCCAGGTCATTATTTTTTACTTTTGCTTTTGGCAATTTCCTCATCCCGCAGGACTTTACGTAAAATCTTACCCACCGCCGATTTAGGTATGGAGTCCCTGAACTCGACAATTTTGGGCACCTTATAGGCAGCGAGTTTCTGTTTGCAGAATTCGATAATATCCTTATCTGTTGCTTTTTCACCGGGCTTCAAAACGATAAATACTTTTACAGTTTCGCCTCGGTAGGCGTCGGGTATGCCCACAGTAACGCCTTCTGCCACTTTAGGATGCTGATAGAGGACTTCATCCACTTCGCGCGGATAAATATTAAACCCACCGGCAATGATCATGTCTTTTTTTCGGTCAACGATGTAGATGTAACCTTCTTCATCCATTTGGCCTACGTCGCCAGTATGGAGCCAGCCATCGGTAAGCTGATTGGCGGTTTCTTCCGGGTTATTCCAGTAACCTCTCATTACCGTTGGTCCTTTGATGAGAATTTCACCCGGCTCGCCCCGTTTCACTTCATCAACACCATTATCCACGCTAACCAGCTTTACGTCATTATCCATAATCGGAACGCCGATAGCGCCGGCCTTATGTTTCAGGCCGGGGTTGCTTATACCCAGAGAGGTCGTCTCGCTCATACCCCAACCTTCAGAAAAGTATATGCCCATATCCTTTACCTTCTGGATCAGCTCCACAGGCATAGGCGCTCCGCCGGAGTTGAAATAGCCGATCTTTTCCGCCAGTTTCAGCTCTCCGGCTTTGGGGTGGTTGACTAAAGCGGTGATCATCGTCGGCACCGTCGGGAAAAAGGTAAACCGTTCAATCCGGGCGATAGTGGCTATCAGTTCATCCATGTCAAACTTGGGCATCAGAATCTGAGTGGCCATACTGATAAATCCCCAATTGAGACAACAAATGTTAGCATAGATATGGAAATAAGGTATAATCCCCATTACCGTCCGCCTCTCATAGGGCGTGTAAATAACCGTTGAATTGCCCCAGAAAGAGGCACTGAAGGCTGAGGCAACAACATTGGCGTGTGTGAGGACTGCCCCCTTGGGCAATCCCGTTGTCCCGCCCGTAAATTGGATAAGAGCGTCATCGCCGGGGAGAAAATCTATTCGCGGAAGACGTGTATCCGTGGATTTATCGAGTAAATCAGAGAAATGATGCCAATCTTTTTCCAAAGCCATATCTTTGGCCGTGCTGACACCAAAGCCATTGATATAATCCGTTACCTTTGTTACGATCAGTCTAAACTTGAGATCTTTGGCCAGCTTACCCATAAGCGGCAACACCATGTCAAAGGTAACCATAATTTTCATACCGGTGTTTTCCACCATGAATTTGAGTTCATCGTAAGTATAAAGAGGATTCATGTTCACGACAATGGCGCCTGCCGACAGTATAGCGTAATAAGAAATAATATATTGAGGACAATTGGGCAGGGCGATGCCGACTCGATCACCTTTTTTAATCCCCAGGCTTACCAGAGCATTGGCCATCCGCAGCATCTGATTACGAATCTGGCTGTTGGATAATTCAGTGCCGTAGAAATCCACAGCTGCTTTGTGGGGATACTGAGCGGCCGCCAGATGAACTAAATTTTGGATAGGAAATTTTGGATAACGAATTGAAGTAGGGACATTATAATCGTAGTTATTGTGCCAAAATCTTGATTCCAAGTGCAATTACCTCCTTAATTGTATTATTTCTGAAAGTTGCAGCCGTTGTCCCGAAATTTAGTACACGAATTTTTTGTTCCAAAGGTTAATAAAATAAAATTTAAAATTATGATTTCATATCATCTAGGATTATTAATATCAAGCAGGAAATATCAAAATATCTAAATTATCAAAGCCTGAATTTCGAGACAAAATATACTTAATCGAATAAATTTTTTATAGATATTTCAATCAAATAAGCGCTCGAATAGCGCATGCTGTTTTTGATCCAGTAACTATGGATTGAATATTATGATTTGAACGAATAAAGAATATTGCCGGTGACATTTTTCTGCCTCTTTGCTTAAAGAAACTGTGGAAACTGGCAGCAGTTAGCCTTTTTTTATATAGAAGAAAAATAAAACTTGCCTAGTTTGGTAGCTTACGATAAATAAAGCGGCCTCAAATAGGATATGGAAGTATTTATCAGCCATCGGATACCAAGGTCTTAATAGTTTATATCAGACGAAGCGGAATGGAATAAATTGATTTAAATAAATTATAGACCATAGTGTTTTCAGGGGCGAGCGTATGAGTAACTTGTTGCGGAAATTCATCTTAAGTAGGATGAACTAAAATAAAGATTTAAAAAAGAAAGGCATAATTATGAGAGAAGTAGTTATTGTCAGTGGTGCCCGAACAGCAATTGGAGATTACATGGGATCGCTTTCTGGTCTCAGTCCCGTTCAGTTAGGCGTCATGGCCCTGAAAGGCGCGATCGCAAAGGCGGGAATCGATAAAAACATTATTCAGGAAGTTGTGGCCGGCCAATGTAATCAGGCCGGCGCACCGGGAAATACCGCCCGGCATATTGCTCTGGGAGCGGAGCTTCCGATTGAGTCATTTGCGTTTACCGTACATCAGCAGTGCGCTTCTTCCATGCGTGGTTCCGAATTGCTGTCTCAGGAAATTATGCTGGAGAAAATTGATGTCGGCGCTATAGTCGGTGTCGAAAGCATGAGCAATGCACCTTATTTGTTGTTCGGTGCGCGCAAAGGTTATCGTCTGGCTGATGGAGAAAAAATTCAGGATAGTTTGATGATCGGCGGTCTGGTCGATGCGTTACTGGGCTATCATATGGGTATCACGGCGGATAATATTGCCGATCAGTATAAAATTTCGCGCCAGGAACAGGATGAATGGGCGCTGATGAGCCATCAACGCGCCTGCGAGGCAATCAAAAAGGGCTTATTCAAAAACGAAATCATCCCGGTAGAAATCAAAACCAAAAAAGGCCCGGCTATGTTTGAGACCGACGAACATCCGAGGGCTGACACCAATATGGAAGCTCTGGGCAAATTAAAGCCTGCTTTCAAAAAAGACGGCACTGTCACCGCTGGTAATGCCTCCGGTTTAAATGACGCTGGTTCTTGTATGATTATGATGGCTGCCGAAACCGCTAAAAAATTGGGCGTCAAACCCATTGCCAAAGTAGTTGCTTCTGCCCCCGGTTCCGTCGAGCCGCGTATCATGGGCATGGGTGTCGTTCCGGCCGTACGCAATGCCTTGAAATTTGCCGGCCTGAAACAGGATCAAATCGATTACTGGGAATTCAATGAAGCGTTTGCCGCCCAAGTCATCGGCTGCAATCGTGAATTGAAGATCAGCCTGGATAGGATTAACGCTGTTGGTTCCGGGATCAGCATGGGTCATCCGGTTGGAGCAACCGGTGCTAGATTAATCATTAC
>JBEKMF010000051.1:0-14974 GCA_050008655.1 Smithellaceae bacterium | reverse complement strand
ACTCAATTTACAGGACAAGAGTATACGACCGTCAAGCTAAAGCAGAATTGAAAAGCTATTACACAGCATGTCAGGCTTATCTGGCTGATAAACCGACTTTAGAGAATGCTTGTACACTTGCCCAGATATCAGGCAAATTTGTAAAGTCGCCTCAAATTAATATCGTACCCTCGGGTGATTCAACCTGTCGCGGCACTACATCACAGTATTCAGCTCCCAATACACAACTATACACAATCGAGCGGGGCGGCGACATTACTCCATACCGTTAAACACTTCAATCTAATGTCCCTAGTTTCTGGTGCTGGAGGACGGTAATTTAAAAAGTTGTGTGGCTGGAATGTGTTTGCCATCTTTCAATCAGCACGTGAGCTTCTTTATCTGTAAGGTCTTCAAGGAATACTGTTCGAAAGAAAGCATGCGCTCCAAAACTGCTAAATGATCGAGTACAGGAAGAAACAAATGCTTCCTGGCATACACTGTAAATTTAAGTTTAAACTTACACAGTTTATTTCACGATTTTGAATATATCCTTAGCTTGGGGATCGGCGGCAGTGTACAGTAATTCAAAGAGAACCATTTCCGTGCTGGCAAGCTGCGCGCCGGCGCTTTTCATCGCGTGTAGACCGATATCGCGGCTATCTTTAGTGCGCGAAGATACGGCGTCGGCAACCAGATGAACATTGTATCCTTTGGAAATAAGATCAAGAGCGGTTTGATAGACGCAAACGTGGCTTTCAATCCCCAGAAGAACTATATACCTGCGGCTTAACGCTTCGAGCTTCTCGCGGAAATGGACATCTGCCCAACAACTGAAAGTTTCCTTGGCAATCGGCTTGATGCCTTCCAATTCTGCGGAGATCTGAGGTATTGTTTGTCCCAACTTTTGCGGTGTTTGTTCAGTGACAATAATCGGCAGGTTAAAAACCTTAAAGCCCTTAATCAATTTTATGGCATTGGCGAAAAGGTTTTCTTTATCGAACACGGATTGGGCCAGATTGCCCTGAATGTCGACAATGACTAAAACGGCGGCGTTGCGGCTGAGCATGATTAACTGCCTCCTTATAATCCGTTGTTATAATGTAGCTGGCAGACCGGCATAAAAAATCCAAAGGTCAAATTTACTTTTTGTATTTCCTGCAAAACTTATCAAACGTCAAGAAACTTTTTGAGATTTTATTTTCGCCAGCCAGATGCTCCTGAAAAGTTTTGTTCTGTTGACAATCCTTAAAAAGGAAATATATTATTAAAAATCTTGTGTTATCTTCCAAATGCACGACAATCTGTCGGAAAAATGAAAGGAAACTGTTTTTTTATCGCTGGGCTGGAGGAGCCGTTGAGAGAAAATGATATTGATTTATCATAGTTAAGCCTGATTTTTTTCACTTTGCTTTTTTGGGAAACGAAGATAGGCAATTTGAGATAGTATGCAACTTTCTCCGGCATTGGCTGACCAAAAATTAAAATAAGATTAGAAAGGAGATCAAAAATGAAACGTAAAGCTTCTGCAGAATGGAAAGGCGGGATAATGGATGGCCGAGGATCAATAACCACAGATAGTGGCGTTTTATCCAATACTCAATATTCATTTGCCACACGTTTTCAAAATGGTGTTGGCACCAATCCGGAAGAGCTGATTGCCGCAGCGCATGCGGGTTGTTTCTCCATGGCTCTTTCCGGAATATTGGGAGCGGCAAAACTCACGGCGGAAACCATCAATACAACGGCAACGGTAACCATCGAAAAGCAGGGCGAGGGATTTTCCATCACCGCCGTTCATCTGGATGTCAAGGCAAAAATACCGGGGGCGTCCGTTGAGGCATTCAACGCGGCAGCCAAGACTGCTAAAGAAGGATGTCCGGTATCCAAAATACTTAATGCCCGCATTACTATGGATGCCATGCTCTCGTCCTGACAGATTCGATGTCAGGAATTATTATGATTGTTGTTTTGCTTTTTGTGTTTAGATAATTAGCATAAAGTTCTTCATGTATTGAAGACTTTTACGGACAAATAATTTACCTTTGTCATCTGTATATTCATGCTCGTATTGAAATAAACACGAGTTTTTAGGCCCAAGTCTTCCTGAAGCCATGGACGAATTTAAAAATGTAAATATCACGAAACCGACCATGGATAGATACTGGGGCCACCACCTCTTATTTGGGGTAAACATTAAGAATCATTTTTGTTGAGTGAAAAAGTCTTCAATCAGTTTATTGACTTTTTCGGCTTCTTCATGCTGAATCCAGTGCGTTGCTTCGGGAAACTTGGTCAGTTTTCCTTTTTTGCAGTAAACCATACTGTCGTCGGCCATTTCGTGAAGCAGTGCGATATCTTTCATACCCCATAAAAAAATCATGGGTATGTTTACGTCAAAGCTTGCTGGCGGCTCCGACGGTGACTGAATCATCGCCCTGTACCAGTTTACCATCGCCGAAAAAGCCCCTGGTTGCATGAAGGCCTTTCTGTATTCTTCGAGCTCTTTTGATGTAAAGGCTCCCGCGTTACTCGACTTAGCCAGGATTTGCACGGGCCATTCATAATTATTGGCCGAGGCAAATTTTTCCACTACTCCCGGCAACTGGAAATAAAAAATGTACCAGCTTCTTTGCATCTGCCGGGGATTGGTGAAAAGATTTTTGGCCATGACCTTAGGATGAGGAACATTCATGATGACCAGCTTTTTTATGCGGTCGGGATACTTCAGCGTAACCCACCAGGAAACAGAGGCGCCCCAGTCATGGCCGACCAGAAAAATCTTATCGCGTCTATAGGCGTCGATAAGGCCTACAGCATCTTTGGCGAGTTCATCTATTTTATAGGAAGAAATCCCTTCGGGCTTGTCGCTTAAGTTATAGCCGCGCTGGTCAGGAACTACTACCAGATAACCTTTCTGGGCAAAATATTCTATTTGTTTGCGCCAGGCATACCAGAATTCGGGAAAGCCATGCAGAAACATAATTATCGGACCGTCTTTTGGTCCTGCTTCCATCACGTGCAGATTTATCCCATTGGTTTTAATAAAGCGTTCGCGTAAATCCATAAGATTACCTCATATTTTTTTATATGTCCCAGGCGGCCTTAGCCCCATCCGTCGTCGCTTCGATAATACGGCGGGGCGCCGACGCATCACCGACAATAAAATGACGAATTCCTTTTTTCGCCAGCATTTCTTTCAACTCACTTCTGGGCGTGACGCCGATGGCAACTATAACCTGATGGATGGGTTCTAATCTTTGATCTTCGCCTTTTTTTGTGACGATAACAGCTCCTTTTTCGATTCGTTTTACCGTTGTGCCGAACATTAATTTAATGCCTGCCGCGCGCAAACGCCGATGCAACATTTGACCATGTGCGGCTTGCGGCAAAACAGGAGAGGTGGGCAACATTTCGACCACGGTTATATCTTTGATGCCTTTTTCGCGCAGATAATCCGCCGTCTCCATGCCCACAAGGCCGCCGCCGATAACTAAGACATGATCTTTGGGGGCGACTTCTCCATCTAGAATCTGCCAGGCATCACAAACGACAGAACTGTTTACTCCTTCGGCAGGGCAGGCGGTTTTATCCGCGCCAATGGCCAGAATAACAACATCCGGCTTCGCTTTTTCGATCATATCTTCCGTGACATCCGTACCGATTTTTATTTCGACGCCCTGCCTTGCGCACTTTGCCGTAAGTGTTTTTATGTATCTGGCGTAAACCTCCTTGTGGGGAGCTTTCGCGGCATAGAGAACATTTCCGCCTGTTTGCTTTTTCTGCTCGAACAGTGTGACATGGTGTCCCAAACGCGCCGCCTCAGAAGCGGCTGTCAGACCGGCGGGGCCTGCGCCGACAACCCATATTTTGCGGCTGATTTTGGCTGGTTTTTCCGGATAGATGAGCTCCTGGCCTGTTTGCACATTTATCGCGCAGCGAACGGGCAGTTGTTCTATCGAAAGGCGCTCGATGCATCCCTGATTGCAGGCCAGGCATTCAAAAGTGTATTCGGGATGTCCGGCAATGGCGTTTTTCAGAAAATCGGGATCGGCCAGATGCTGGCGCGCCACGGCAATCATATCCGCGTCGCCGCGGGCAATGACTTCGTCCATAACAAACGGGTCTGTATAACGTCCGACCGAAATAACCGGCACATTGGTCACCTCTTTGATTTTACGCGCCAGATGGGCTTTAAAACCCTGCCCGTAGTCCACCGGCGCGCTGGCATTGGGCGTGTCGGTATTTACATCCGGATTGCCGTGCGTGCCGAAAGACACATTAATAATATCCGCGCCGGCGGAAACGAGATCCGGAATTATTGTTTGCATATCGGAAATAGTGTAGCCGTTTTTGACGTATTCTTCACCGGAAACCCTGATCGATACAGGAAAATCTTCGCCGACATTTTTGCGCACCGCTTTAAGGCATTCAATCATGAAGCGCGCGCGTCCGCGAAAATCTCCGCCATATTTGTCGGTGCGTTGGTTGGAATGAGCGGAAAGAAACTGCATGAGGAGGTAACCGTGCGCTCCGTGAAGTTCCACGGCATCAAAACCGGCCTTTTTAGCACGAAGAGCGGCGGTGCCATATGCAACAATGGTTTCCTCAATTTCTTCGAGCGTCATTTCCCGCGGCGCGCCCAGAAAACCAAAGATAAAACTGGGGATAGCCGAAGGTCCTATGGCTTGTTTGTTTTTTTGTTTTAAGTAACTTTCCCGGCCGCAATGATGAAGCTGCATGGCGATTTTAGCCCCCTGGCTGTGTACAGTTTGTGCCAATTTGCTGAAGCCGGGAATGAACTTGTCATCCCAAACTCCCAGGGAGCGGGGAGAAATATGTCCCGCGGGATGAACCGCGGTAATTTCCGTAATGATCAGACCGGCACCGCTTTGTGCCCGGCGTCTGATATAGGCGATGTTGGCTTCGCTGACTGTGGCGTCGGGATTACCCAGCGAGGTGCCCATGGGCGGCATGACTACGCGATTGGAAATTTCCAAATTTTTAATACGAATTGGTTTGAGCAGATTTTGTAAAGTTTTCATGGTCTACCTCCTGTGATGAAATAACCGGATATAATATGCCACGGTGGCAAACCGGTCTCTGCCGCCGCCCGCACGCAGACGACGGCATGCCGTATATTTTAGGTAATCAGAAACGAGGGTGCTATTCTTATGTGGATAGATGTGTACCCAACAGAAGGCCGCCATCGATGACTATTTCCGTGCCGGTTGTGTAACTGGAGGCAGTCGAAGCCAGGTAAATAGCGGCGCCAGCAATTTCATCAGGTTCGCCAATGCGGCAAGTCGGCAGCATTTTGCACATTTCATCTCTCTGTCTCTTTGCTTCTTCCGGCGAAAGATGTCCCCAGTGCGAATTCATCATCTTGGTGCTGATGGGGCCGGGAGCAATAGCATTGACCTGAATGTTATCTCTGGCCAGTTCCATGGCAAAGGCCCTCGTAATCATGCGTACGCCGGCTTTGGAAACAGAATAGACACTTACGCCCGGTTCAGGATTGAAGCCGTCAATGGAAGCGATGTTGATTATTTTTCCGCCTCCTTGTTTCTTCATGACCTTGGCCACAGCCTGGCTCATGAAGTAAACGCCTTTGAGATTGAGATTCATGATCGTATCCCAGAGACGCTCGTCAGATTCCAGCACCGACCCCATCGCGGGACTGGCACCGGCGTTGTTGACCAGGATATCAATCCTTTTGTATTTATCCACTACGGTGTCGACTGTTTTCTGGATGCCTTCAAATTTACCTAAGTGCGATTGCAGAGGAAACGCCTCGCCGCCAGCAGCTTTGATCTTGGCCGCTGTCGCTTCCAAGTCTTCCATCTTACGGCTGGTGATAACTACTTTAGCCCCGGCCTTAGCAAAACCAAACGCTATAGCTTGACCGATGCCTCGGCCGCCGCCGGTAACAAGGGCTATTTTGCCTTTCAATGAAAATTGCGTTAAATCAAACATAGTTTAATTCTCCTTAAGATATAGAATATAGACTTATTCCCCGTCCTGCGCCTCCCTCAAGGAGAGGCGCAGGGTGAGAATAATTTTATTTTTGACTGTTTTTGTTACTTGCCAGTCTTACTTTTTCGCTTTTGCCTTCTTACTTAAGGCTTCACGGTCGCCACCGCTCATGCCGGCAATGTATTTCACCAGCTTCTTCCGTGATTCAATATCATACTGGGTCGTAATGGCAATCTGTTCCATAATCGGCGAACCGCCGCCGTGGTAGCTACCGATGTTGTGGATACCGGCCGTGGCCGAACACATGGCATCACCCAGGAATCTCCAGAACTGAGCCTGATCTTCCGATGACATATTCGGATTACGCTTTGTGTATTTCAAAAGCGCCTCGCCCGTTGCCGGATTTATAAAATCTTTCTCATGCGGGAATGTCGCCACAACGCCACCCGCGATATCGCAAAGGATCTCCGCCTCGCGCCAGACCGCCTCACCAGACAGACAGCGGCCGACGTTGCAGTAAATCGAATTGGGAATGAAGGAGCCGGGACCATAGGGCATAAAACCGACGCCGGGAATGTAGACTTCGGGCTTACCCAGATCGGATGCTGTGTAGCCGGCAGCATAACCAAGTTCGGTGGTCATAATCAGCTCCGCCAGCTTTTCGCGGACGTGGGACTGCTTATGAACGTTGTTCACTTCGGCACCTAGAGCGGCCATTCCCATAATGACGTCGCCAATGGCCGGTTTGCAGCCGGAATAAGAATGGCGATGGAACAGGGCGAAAAGGAGAGCACATACGCCGCCGTGCTGATATTCCCCGGCCAGAAAGACTCTTTCCCAGGGAACAAAACAGTTGTCGAAAATCATGTACGAATCCGTCGCGCCCGGAACAAAACCGCGTTTATAATGATCACGGGGACGAAGGTTATGAATGGTAACAACCTGCTTCAAACCTTCCCAGTCGCCCGGAACGGCAAAAGCTACGGCGTAATCCTTGTCCTCCGGACGCAAGGCGCGGGTGGGTAGTACCAGAACTTCGTCGGCCACGGAAGCCTCGGAAATGTGAACCTTACAACCTTCCACGATTATGCCGTCCTTTGTTCTTTCCTTAATGCGCACATACGCACCGGGATTCGGCTGGTCGGCCGGTCGCAGCATGCGGTCGCCCTTCACATCCGTCTGAGCGCAGCAGCCGACAAGGTCTTCTTTTTGGAAACGGGTCAGCCACTTCTTGAAGTTTTCATGGTAATTGGTCTCCCCTTTTTTCACCTTGTCCGCCTCAAAAGAGACGTTATAGATAGCATTCGAGCCATCGATACCCATGCAACGCTGGATACAACCGCCAACTTTCTGGCACAGCATGCGGGTCATATCCTGCTTTCTGTGCAGGTCTTCCTTATTCTGGTGGATGTGAGTGAAACGGTTGATCTTTTCTCCGGTGAGATGGGAAGTAGCCGTGCACAACTCCTGATTCTCCGGTTTAGCCGCCTCATCATATGTCGTACCGATAGTATTGAGGCAATCCATCTGCAGTTCGTCCGTCCTGTCGATCAATTGTCCGTCGTAGTAAAGATTCCGCTTCATCTTGGATAGACCTTTGATATAATCTTTCTTGGTTCTCATGGTGATAATCCTTTCTTGTTTAATTTTCTATTTATTGTTTTTCTCACCCGAGGGTATTCTTAGTCCCTCGGATATTCTCAATATATCTTTCTTTTAAAGAATCCCTCCCGGCGTAGGGGCCTCTTCCGGTTTCAGGTGCCGGCGCAGATCGGACTCTTCATTGCCGATTTATTTACTCCCTTTCTTGCTCAGCGCTTCCCGGTCGCCGCCGCTCATACCGGCGATGTATTTCACCAGCTTCTTGCGGGATTCTATATCATACTGCGTTGTGATGGCGATTTGCTCCATGATGGGCGATCCGCCGCCGTGGTAATTGCCCACGTGGATGATACCGCCGGTGGCCGAGCACATCGCGTCGCCCAGGAATCTCCAAAATTGCGCCTGATCTTCAGCAGACATTTTAGGATTGCGCTTGGTGTATTTCAAAAGCGCTTCGCCGGTTGCCGGATTAGTGAAGTCCTTTTCATGCGGGAAGGTTGCGACAACGCCGCCAGCCAGATCGCAAAGAATTTCCGCCTCACGCCAGACTTCCTCGCCGGTGAGACAACGGCCGACATTGCAATAGATCGAATGGGGAATAAACGAACCGGGGCCGTAAGGCATAAAACCAACACCGGGGATGTAAACTTCCGGTTTGCCCAGATCTGATGCCGTGTAACCGGCGGCGTAGCCCAGTTCGGTGGTCATGATGATTTCGGCCAGTTTCTCGCGGACGTGAGATTCTTTATGGATGTTGTTGCATTCAGCCGCCAAGGCCGCTGTTCCTAAAAGAACATCGCCGATAGCGGGCTTACAACCGGAATAGGAATGGCGATGGAACAAAGCGAAAAGAAGCGCCAAAATGCCGCCGTGCTGGTATTCGCCGGCCAGGAAGACTCTTTCCCAGGGCACAAAACAGTTTTCAAAAATCAGGTAGGAATCGGTAAGCCCCGGGGTGAAACCGCGTTTATAATGTTCACGGCCACGGTAGTTATGAATGGTCACAACTTGTTTCACGCCATCACAGTCCGCGGGAACGGCAAACGCCACCGCGTAGTCCTTATCTTCGGGACGCAGCGCGCGGGTGGGCAGAACCAGAATCTCGTCGGATACGGAGGCTTCGGAAATATGGACTTTACAGCCCTCCACAATAATGCCGTCCTTGGTTCTTTCCTTAATATAAACATAAGCACCGGGATTGGGCTGTTCCGCAGGGCGCAGCATACGATCACCCTTCACATCGGTCTGGGCGCAGGCGGCAATCTGATCTTCCTTCTGGAACCGGGCCAGCCACTTTTTGAAGTTTTCATGATACTGTGTCTTGCCTTTGTTGGCTTTGTCGGCTTCATAAGAAACGTTGTAAATCGCGTTGGTGCCGTCGATGCCCATGCAGCGCTGTATGCAGCCGCCAACTTTCTGACAGAGCATGCGGGTCATATCCTGCTTTTTATGCAGGTCTTCCTTGTTTTGATGAATGTGCGTAAAGCGGTTGATTTTTTCTCCCGAGAGGTGAGACTTGGCAGTCATCAGGCCTTCATTTTCCGGCCTGGCCGCTTCATCATACGTAGAGCCGATGACATTGATACAGTCCATCTGCAATTCGTCCGTCCTGTCGATCAGATTACCGTCATAATAGACATTGCGTTTCATTTTCGACAGGGCTTTAATTAAATCTTGCTTGGTTCTCATATATAACACTCCTTATCTTATAGTATCCTTTATTAATGTGTTTGTCCTGCCTGGGGAGGCCTTCGCGGCGCCTTTAAGCGTTTTTTTAATATTTCCTTTGTCTGGAAAAGTTCCCCAAAAATCCGGGCAGCTTCCGGTTTCAGATAAAGCGTCAATCCGGCATTTTCTTCCTTGGCCCGAATACCATCCAAAATGATTTCGATAAAAGGATCGAGCATATCCATTATACTTGTCTTTCTTTTCGGCATTCCCAGCATATGCCAATGAATGAATAAATGTTCGATAGTGCCCATTAACATGGAACGGATGAGATATGGATTGGAATTTTTTTTGAACGTGCCGTCTGCAACCCCCTCTTTGATGCACTCAAGAAGACGATGAGCCGACCGGCGAATCGCCGCGTGTGCTGGCGTCTTACGGAACCGCTTGTTGGACATGAGCTGAAGGAGAACCAGGGCGGAATAATTGGGATTCGATTGATAAAGTTGAACGTAGGACAACAGAATGGCGCGCATCTTTCCTTCCACATCTTTGATAAAGGGAATGACCTTCGATGTTGCATCAGAAGTTTCATTGGATATTTTTTCGGGAATAGCAAAGAGGAGATCTTCCTTGGTGCCGAAATACTCATAGATTGTGGCTTCCGAAACTCCCGCTTCTTTACTGATTTCGGTAATAGTCGCGTTCTGGAAACCTTTTTCGGCAAAAATACGCAGGGCGGCATCCATAATCCGGTCCTTTCTGGTCTTTGCTCTCACGTGATCAGCCATGAAAATATCCCTCTAACAGTGTGGATGAACACTATATTATTATAGTCGCACTGTCAAGTTTTATTTTATTTCATAGTATGACTATGATATTTTACAAATATTTATAGTGATATAAGAAAAAAGATTGTTTCGTGGCGGGATTATTCTCTGTAATATCGTTCGGTAGGGCTATTTCTTTTTCATCGCGGCAAGCTTTGCCTGAAGCGCGTCTATTCTCCGGTGATTGTCTTCCGAACCGATATAGGTCCTAAATAGCCATTCCTGGAGACGCATGGCCCCGTCCAGATCTTCGTTCAATATTTTATTGGCCAGCCGCTTGGTTTCCTTTAAACAACCCCTATCGTAAGTCGCCATTTCGCGCGCAATTACGCCTACCGATTCCAGAAGCTTGCCTTCGGGAAAGACCTTGCTCACATATCCCATGCGCTCTGCTTCCTGGGCATCATAGATTCTGCCGGTCAAAGCGACTTCCTTGGCCCGTCCGAGACCGATGATTCGCCAAAGCGGATCCATGATCGGTGTGAGAGAAAGAACAATTTCGCGCTGGCCGAATTTAGCGCGTTCGGAAGCATAACGCACATCGCACATCATGGTGAGATCAAAACCCCCGGCAATGGCCGCGCCTCCTACCGCACAGATAACCGGCTGTTCACAAAATAAAATCGCTCGGTATGCCCGGTGGAAAAGGGCCGTGTATGTCTCATTGGATACTTTCTCCAGCTTTCTTATCTCATTTAGGTCAAAGCCCGCGGAAAAATATTTTTCCCCGCCGGTAAAAACGATAACGTTCACGTCTTGTCTTTTGCCGAGATCAGTGAACAATTTTTCCACTTCCTCCAGAACCTCTGGCGCGAGGGCATTGCCTTTGTCTGGCCGATTGATCGTTACAGTTGCGACTTTCCCTTCGACTGAAACCAATAAATATTTTAAGTCCATATAACCTTCACCTTTCCCCTTTAATTTGGTTAGTTTATTTATCTATTTTAGCCAAAGTTTTAGCCAACTGCATTTTTTGCGGCAAGTTGCCGAGGCGCTGATACATGATCCTCTGGCTTTGCGGAGAACCCGCGCCATGCATACTTTCGACGAGGCAGGTACCACCCGTCATATTCTCGATGAGCCTTAATATTTTCATTCTCGTTTCCGCCGAGACTCCTTTTACTCCCGCCATATATTTCTTCACGTATTTGCCGATCTTTTCGCTATTCAGATCCTTGTCGAAGGGAAGTGTAGCCATGATACCCCCGGCTATGTCGTGCGCAAGGCGCGATATTTCATAAATATTCCGGGTGATATTGTGCTTGGCGCAATTGGCTAAAAGCGGATCGGGATAATAAGCTCCGCTTTTTGTTTTAGAACCCATTGCGGAACAGGCGATCGATGAGGAATAAACTGTCTCGACGAGATGTGTCATCTCGACCAGCTTGTCCTTAATGTGAGAGGCATCCAATGTGCCCTGGTACTGGGCGGCAAGCGCTGCCGCTCCGATAATGACATCCGATACCCCACCTTTGCAGCCACCGTAATTCTGCCGATGTAATGTGGCAAAGCGCTCGACGAGAAGACCGGTAAAATCTATCTCTCCGCACATGAAAACTCTGTCCCAGGGAACGAAAACATTTTCCAGAATGACCAACGCTTCACCGCCGACAACGCCATATTCAATGTTGCCTGCGTCGATACCCTTTTCGAATTTTCTTTCTTCATTGGTTTGTCTGCCGAAGATCAAAGTAATACCCGGCGCATTCAGAGGAATCGCGGCTGCAATCGCGTAGTCTTCATCTCCTTTTCCCATAGTCTGCGTCGGCATGATAATAATCTCGTGGCTGTTGACCGCTCCTGTCTGATGTGCTTTGGCCCCGCGAATCACGATGCCGTCTTTTCTTTTCTCCACGACGTGCGTAAAAACATCGGGATCATCCTGTTCATGCGGGCGCTTGGATCTGTCTCCTTTCGGATCGGTCATTCCGCCGGCTACCATCAAATTTTCGGACTGAATCATTTTCAGATATTCGGTAAAGCGCTCGAAATAATTCGTACCGTGCGCTTCATCAATTTCGTAGGTTGTCATGTAAAGAGCATTCAGCGCGTCAAGACCGACGCAGCGCTGAAAGCAGCTTCCCGTTTCATGCGAAATAAGCCGCAGCATCTGAACTTTCTTTATCAGGTCGTCGACGGACTGATGAATATGCGTGAATCGGTTAATTTTCTTCCCCGTCAAATGGCTCGTGGCGGTGAGGAGATCTTCGTGTTCCGGCGTTAAAGCCAACTCATAGGTTTTGGCTGCGGCGTTGATATGCGGAATGAAGGCTGGGTGTGTCGTGACATCTTCAACCTGCTCTCCATTATAATAAACATTCAGTTTCTGGCGTGTCAGATTTTCGATATAGTCTTGCTTTGTCTTAATCATATATCCCCTATATCCCCCCTAACATTTTGGATGGATTTACCGATATAACTTTTTTATTTTCCGCGCAGCGATATCGGCCAGTTTTTCTTCCGGCGCAGTTTCCAGATCGACCGACTTACCTGCCACAAGTATCCATTGGCGGGCCAGCTTTCTAATTTCCGGCTTATCCACACAAGCCGATGAACATCCGCAAACCATAATTCCTGTGTCCCAGGGATTAGAGGAAGGCTCCGTAGTCAAACTGTATTCAGGGGACAGAGCTTTCCCAATTTCACCAACCAATTTTGCTCTATCGATGAGAGGATTACAACCGCCGCAATATTTTATGCCTACCAGCTTCATTACTATATTGTTCGCTAGGAGGAATCTGATTAATCTTTAATCCCGGCGATCTCTTTGGCCAGTTTCTTTTTGTAATCGAGGTTACCCTGGCGTGCAATCATTATCCGTTGAGCTTGAGGCGAACCGGCGCCATGCATGGATTCCGTACGATAGCCAACCGCAGCCGTACCGAGCGTGATATTTTCGACCAGTCTCAAAACGCGGCAGCGATTCTCCGTCGGCACGGACTCGATTCCCTTGAAATATTTTTCGACTATTTTACCTATTTCCGGGTGACGCAAATCCTTTTCGGAGGCCATCGTGACCATCAATCCGCCGGCAATATCTTCGGCCAGCCTAGCAATTTCATAAGGCAACCTGGTAACATTTTGTTTACAGACGTTGGCCAAGAGCAAATCAATCAGGTAGGTGCCAGAAGCGGTCTTGTGCCCCTGTGCCGAGCAGGCAATGCCGCAGGAGTATAGGGTTTCATTCAAATGAATCATTTCGATCAATTTGTCTTTGATATGCGATGCCTTGGAAGCGCCGTTGTAATCGGCCGCCAGAGCTGCCGCGCCGATGAGGACATCGCCGACACCGACTTTGCAGCCGCCATAACTCTGGCGATGATAACCGGCGAACCTCTCCACCAGAAGTCCGCTGAATTCGTGTTCGCCGCACATAAAAACGTTTTCCCAGGGAACGAATAAATTATCAAAAACCATGAGAGCTTCGTGGCCGCCGAATTGCCGGTTGCCCACATCGATTTCACCGCCCTCCAGTTTCCTGGTATCGCATGATTGCCGGCCGTAAATATAAGATATGCCTTCCGCGTCGGCAGGCGCGACAAAGGAAAGAGCGTAATCGGTATCTTCTTTGGACATGGCAACTGTGGGCATAACCAGAATCCAGTGAGAGTTGAGAGCGCCCGTCTGGTGGGCTTTGGCCCCCCGCACAACAATGCCGTCTTTCCTCTTTTCCACAATGTGGGTGTAAAGGTCGGAATCCGCCTGTTTACTGGGCGGCAGAGAACGGTCGCCTTTGGGATCGGTCATGGCGCCGTCCACGGTCAAATCTTGTTCCTGAATCATGTTAAGAAATTTAAGAAACCGCTCATGATATTTGGTGCCGAGTTTTTTATCCATTTCAAACGTGACGCTGTCCACGGCATTGATAGCATCCATGCCCACGCAACGCTGAAAACACGACGCTGTTTTTTGTCCCAGCAGTCTCTGCATTTTAATTTTTTTAACCAGATCGTCTGTGCTTTGGTGCAGGTTACAAAACCGGTTAATTTTTTTACCGGTCAGATGCGATTTTGCTGTCATCAGGTCTTCATGTTGGGGGTCTTGAGCTAAAGCGTAAGTCATTTTTACGGAATTCATTGATGGTCTGATAATCGGATGATCCACCGGATTTTTCACCAATTCGCCCATCAAATAAACTTTAAATTTCATTTTGCGCAAACTATCTTCATATTCTTCAGCAGTTTTCAACGCCATTACTTAATGCCTCCTCAAATATTTTTATTAACGGGATTTTCAAATTGAACCAGCGTTGTTTCATTCAAGACAAGACAATATTAACAAGATGATTCAATCGACAATTGTAATTTAGTTTAGACATGAGCAGAAAAATTGTCAAATTAATTCCGTCCGGAACTCATAACATCATCAATTTATGAGCTTAACCACTTTCCGGCAAAGGACACGACTTAACAAAATCTGCCAGCTGTCTCTCGCTTAAACCCACGCCCGGCTCTCCATCCAAGCGCCTGGAAACTGAACCTTTCTCAAAGAAAAGAACAGTGGGGAAAACGTCTATTGAATATTTGTCCCCTATGCTTTCCTGGTCATCCTGAACACGCAAAAAATACCGTCGTTCTTCTTGGGCATACTGCTGAAATATAGGCAAAAACCTTCTGCAAAAAGGACACCAGGAAGCGTAAACAAGAGCGATTACCTTATCTTTTGTCTTTAAAATTTTGTTCAGATCATTTTCATTATCGACCAGAACACATTTGTCATCTGAATTCATGATTTTCCCCTTTTTCATCCCTGCCGCAATATTTCTGCAATTTTGTCGCGCATATCAGCGCTTTTGGTATCTGCCGGAATAACATCTATTTCGGCAGGAGTTGCGGCGCCCAAGCCCAATTCAACGGCACGGGCAATTTGTTCTTGCTCAAATATTTTCGTATTCATGATCCGGTCATTGCTGCCGAGAT
>JBEKMF010000050.1:0-15117 GCA_050008655.1 Smithellaceae bacterium | reverse complement strand
AATCTTAGCTTCAGCCTCAAGGGGCAATTCGCCGGTCAGTAGATTAATATCGCCGGCAATTAACCCTTTCGCCTGCAGGTCTTTTTTTTCGCCGACAATAACCCGATCTTTTTGCGCATCGATTTCCGCCACGTAAAGCGGAGTTTTTGCGCTGATTCCTAATCCGCTGCGCTGGCCGACAGTGTAAAAAATAATGCCGCGATGCCTACCTAAAATATTTCCCGCCATATCTACAATATCGCCTTCGACTGAAGACAAATTTTTTTCCAAAAAAAACTGCCGATAATTGCCTTGAGTTACAAAACAAATATCCTGGCTTTCAGCTTTTTGCGCTACATGCAGTCCCTTCTTTTTGGCTAGGGTGCGGACTTCTTCTTTGTTCAAAGAGCCTAAGGGAAAAAGAATAGAAGACAAATCACCGGTCTTAATCGGATAAAGAAAATAAGTCTGATCTTTAATTTTATCTTTAGGACACAGCAAATGCCAGGATTCTCCCCGTTTTTCTATATGGGCGTAATGACCGGTGGCTAAATAATCGAAACCAATGCCGCGGGCTTTATTTAAGAGAGTGCCGAATTTAAGGTAACGGTTACAGTCGATGCAAGGGTTCGGTGTTCTGCCTCTTTGATACGCCGCAGTAAATTTATTTATAACATGTTCTTCCATCTCCCGGGCAAAGTCGAAAAGAAAATGGGGAATTTGCAGTTGATTGCAGACATGCTTCGCATCGTCTATAGCATCAAGTCCGCAGCAGCGGGTACGCTCCCCATCCTCGCGTATGCCGAAACACATCGTTACACCGGTCACGGCATAACCATTCTCTTTGAGGAGCAAAGCGGCGACAGAAGAATCCACGCCGCCGCTCATGGCGACAAGGACTTTTTTCTTTATAAAGTTATTGGAATAATCCATTTTAATATATTTTCCGTTTAAATATAGCTCATGATATTGTTTTCCGCTTTTTCGCGGCGCGTCTGGACAAGGTCGGCCAGGGTAACGGAGTTTAGCGTTTCCCTGATCTTTTCGCCTAAAACAGACCAGACATCTCTTGTCGGGCAAATTCCCACCCGCGGGCAATCTTGAGGATTCTCCACACAGTCCACTAAACAAATTTTTCCTTCAAGAGCATTAAAAATATCTTGAACCGAAATTTCCTCCGGACGTTTGGCCAAAGTATAGCCGCCATGTGCTCCCCGCGTTGATTGAATTAGGCCTGCGCCCCTAAGCGGAATTACAATTATACTCAAATACTTTTCCGAAATCTCTTCTCTTTTGGCTATATCTTTTAAAAATACGGGTTTTTTACCAAAATTTTCCGCCAAGTCGGCCATCATCCGTACCCCGTACCGTGATCTTGTTGAAAGTTTCATTGAGATACCTAATTAATACTATATAAACTATCTTTTTAGTAGTATTTAAAATAATGAATACCGTTTGTCAAGGATTTTTTGGGGGAACCGTTTTCTCTTGACACATGCTAGCGTCCTTTTTATAATCAAATATTAAAAAATATCTGCCTAACTATTTTTTAAAAATAAATCCGGAAGGAAAAAGAAAATGGCTTTTAAATACGAGAAGTTAAATGTGGAACAAGACGGGATGGTGGTTGTCGCGGCAATTAATCATCCGCCGGCAAACTCAATGGGACAGGGTGTTCTGAGAGATCTGAATGACTTGCTTGATAAATGTGAAAAGGACGATAGTGTGCGAGTCATAGTTATTACCGGCAGTGGAGAAAAATTATTTTCGGCTGGCGCCGATATTACGGAATTTGCGGATATGCAGAAAGGCAAAGTACCTCAGTACAACGGTAACGAAATCTATTTCAAGATCGAGAATTATCCCAAGGTCATTATTGCCGCGATACAGGGTGGTGCATATGGCGGCGGCCTTGAACTGGCATGTTGCTGCCATCTTAGAATTATGTCGGATGCCGCGACTTTGGGCCTTCCCGAAGTGAAGCTCGGGCTAAATCCGGGGTGGGGCGGAACTCAACGTCTACCGAGATTTATCGGCAAAACTAAAGCCCTTGAACTTATGCTGACAGGAGATTTTATGCCGGCAAAAGATGCCTTGGCACTGGGGCTTCTCAACAAGGTTGTGCCGAAAGAAAAGGTTATAGAAGAGGCCAAAGCTCTGGCCAGAAGACTTGCTGCGGGCGCTCCGGTAGCGCAGAGAGAAATTATGAAAGCGGTCAGACTTGGTTTAGAGTCGAATCTTCGTGACGGGGTCATGAAAATCGAAAGCGCGGCCAGCAAAGCGCTTATGTTTACGGAAGATTTTAAAGAAGGTTCT
The DNA here is from genome assembly GCA_050008655.1 of Smithellaceae bacterium. Taxonomy (GTDB): domain Bacteria; phylum Desulfobacterota; class Syntrophia; order Syntrophales; family Smithellaceae; genus UBA4810. The sequence goes on along the minus strand of JBEKMF010000050.1, from coordinate 12,822 downwards.
AAGGCATTTTTGGAAAAAAGAGCACCCAATTTCAAAGGCAGGTAAGCTAGTGCAGTATTTTTAAAATTGTGAAGAACTTTGCGTCCCCCCTTGGTAATGGGGGGACATTTTTTTAAGTGGAGCCCCCTCCGGTCGCAGATGACCTTTAGGTTACAGGAGCCGGAGGCCCCCTAAAATAATGAGACCCAAGCTTCAGAAACAAAGTGCATAACCTAAAGGTTACTGCCGCTGAAGCTTGCAGGTCGAATTATCCCGCAAAGCAGAGGACAACGCGACCTCCCGCGGGTCAGGGATTCCAAATCGCGGGATAGATCAATAAATCACGCAGTATTGCTGTGTGATAAGGAGTAGTCTACCATGGACAAATTCTTTTATCCCCGGAGTATGGTGGTCTTTGGAGTTTCGACTACGAAGATGAATTTAGGGCAGATCGTTATTTTGAATAACAGTCAGAATGGATATGCAGGAAACCTCTATGGTGTGGGCAGTCAGGAAGGAGAAATTAATGGCGTCCGCGTTTATAAGAATATTGAAAGCCTGCCGGAAACGCCGGACGTAGCTATTTTTCTGACACCGGCGAAAACTATACCGTCCCTTATGGATGCCTGTGGCAGAAAAGGCATTCGTCATATCGTTATCGAATCCGGCGGCTTCAGCGAATTTTCTTCCGACGATTATTCCTTGGAAGAGGAAGTCCTGAAAATTGCCGAAAAATATGGCATGAAAGTCATTGGTCCAAACTGTGTTGGTACCATTAACTTTGATATTAAGATGATGATGCCCTTCGGTCTTTTTAAGAATCTACCTCCTCCCGGAGGTAAGGTAGCTCTTATAGTCCAGAGCGGCGGCGTCGGAGGAACCTTTTTGCGCTCTCTTGCCGGATACGGTGTGACTCCGGGTAAATTTGTCGCCATAGGCAACAAGCTGCAGCTTGATGAAGCGGATTTTTTAGATTATTTTTTAAAGGATGATAAAACAGAAATAATCATCGCTTATCTGGAAGGTTTCAAGAAAGGCCGGGAATTCTATAATCTGGCCCGGCAATCGGAAAAGCCCATAATTATTCAGAAATCAAATCGCAGTGAAGCGAGCGCTAATATTGCCCAATCTCATACAACGGCGCTGTCCGGCAGTGATGAAGTGGTGAACGCTTCTTTTCAACAGGCCGCCATAATTCGCGTTGAAGATGAAATCGATTTAATCAATGCCGTAAAAATTATCCGTCTTCCTTTGATGAAAGGCAGGCGTGTCGCCGTCCTTTCTCGTTCCGGGGGGCACGCGGTTCTCTCTGCCGATGCCTGCGCAAAATACGGTTTTGAAATGGTTCCCTTTCCGCCTTCATTTATTAAAAAGCTCAAAACCATTTACCATACCCGGGTCATTGCTCATCAAAACCCCTTGGATCTGGGAGAAGTTTTTGATTATACCATATTCACAAACATTCTTGAGGAGGTTCTGAAACTGGAAACGTTCGACGGCGTTCTCTTTAATCATCTCTATATAGCCGAATATGAAGCCGAAATGTCACGGACATTCCTGACGGGCGTTGAAAAACTGGTAGCGAAATACCAGAAACCGGTTTCACTGGCCATGATCTCCGAACGGGAGGAAATTCTCGATGTTTCGAAGAATTATGCTTTTCCTGTTTTTACATCGCCGCTGGAAGCGGCCACAACTCTTCACGTTTCCCTAAATTATTACGAGAGCAGACAGGCGCGCAACAACAGGGGTGCCGAACCAGTTTATCCTGTTGATCGAATCGTGATCAATACTATCCGGGAGCGCTGCCGTGCGGAAGAACGCATTCCCCTGACGGATGATGCCCTGGCCATTTGCGCTGCTGTTGGGTTGCAACCGGTTAAGGGGAAAGTTATCCGCGATGAAGAATCAGTTGAAGGATTCCGTTGCCGCTATCCCGTTGCTTTGAAACTATTGTCCAGGGATGTCTCCCACAAATCCGATATAGGCGGCGTGAGAATAAATATCCCCACAAAGAAGGAATTACGTGCGGCGATAGCGGATATGAAAAAGACTATGAAAAAACTGAAGCCAGATTCATTTCTTGACGGTTTTCTGATACAGGAAATGGCGCCGGAGGGAATCGAGTGTTTTGTCGGTGGACGCAGAGATCCTGTTTTCGGTACCATTGTTATGGTCGGGCTGGGTGGTATCTACATCGAAATATTTAAAGATGCAGCTATTCGCTTAGCGCCGGTGACAAAGCGGGAAGCTGAGGATATGCTGAGAGAACTTAAAATTTATCCTCTCCTTCAGGGTGCCAGAGGTAAAGGACGTCTGGACATGGATGCCCTTGCCGATGTTATTTGTCGGGTATCCTACCTTATGACGGCCGACTCCAATATTAGCGAGATGGATATCAATCCGGTGATTGTTCATTCCGAGAAACAGGGCGTCTCGATGGTGGATGCCCGGGTCTTTTTTTAAAAAGGTTTATCTGGTAAAAATAACCACAATTCCAAAATAAAAAACTATACAATCAAAAGTTATGCAATACTTTGAGTAACTATGGATATTATGCCTTAAGAAGGGAGATAACTTTTAATCCTAATTATGAAAGAAAACTGCTATAAAATTATCATTTTTTTCCTCTGTTTAGTTTTTCTGTTCTCCGCAGTCGTAACTGAGATAGAAGCCGCTCCACTACAAGAAAATCAAATCCGTCTCTATCTCAAACAAGGAATCGAAAAAGCTTTTAATCTGGATAACCAAAACGCGAACATCTATCTACAAAAAGCTTTGGAGCTGGATAAGGAGAACCCAACCGGATATGCCTACATCGCTATGGTTTGTTTTTTCTCGTATGAGATGAGTTTTGAGCCTAAGGATAGGGATAAAAATCAGGAGCTCATGTTGCGCAACATTGACGAAGCTATCGCCAAGGGAGAAAAACGGATTGAAAAAAATTCCGAAGATCCTCAAGCTTACTTTGCCATGGCACTGGCGAAAATTGTCGAAGTTCACTGGGCAATTCATCAAAAAAAATATTTCTTTATAGCACAAGAAACATCTAATATATGGGAATATTTGGAAAAGGCTAAGGAGGGTGATCCACAAAATTATGATGTATATTTTCTTATGGGTTTGCTTCATTACCATATCGATTATCTTTCGGGGTTAACCCGCTTCTTTTCTTCGGTCTTGATCACTTCCGGAGACCGTCAGAAAGGACTTCAGGAACTGAAATTGGCTGCACAAAAGGGATATCTGCTCAAGGAGCTTGCGCAAGCTGAACTTTCCTCCGGGTATTTGAATTTTGAAAAAACCCCGGCAAAGGCTTTGCCCTATGCACGGGAATTAAAGGAAAAATTTCCCAACAATTATAATTTTTTATTCGCGTTGGCCAACATCCTTTCCGATCTCCGTCGATTCAAAGAAGCTTTTCAGATAGCCCGGCAGATTGAGAGAGGTATTAAGGGGGGCATTCCACCCTTTGTTCCGCAGCTCCAGCCTCGTTACAATCAATTAATGGGAAGAATACTTTTCATCCAGGGAGAGTATGAAAGAGCGGCAGAATATTTCCAAAAGGCTCTAAAGGATACATCTCCTTATAATGCCCGGGTTCGAGTTTTGGCTTTTGTGCGCATGGGGATGATTCACGATGCCCGTAAAGAAAGGGAGCAGGCAGAAGAGTATTATTCCAGAGCGCTGGAAGTGGAAGGCGGAGAAGGTGCAGCTCAGATAGAAGCCAAGAAATATCTGGACACGCCCTATGTGCCGCCGACTAAACCTTGAATTCGCCAGCGAGTATTCCACGTAGCTTACTGTCTGGTATTTCTTAATTCATTGACAAATTCTTCAACATTATATATCGCCTAAACATAGTTTATGCAGAAATATGTCATTCTAATAGTCGCTGTATTCATTCAACTCTGTCTGGGCGCTGGTTACTCTTGGAGCACTTTTGTGCCCGCTTTAAAACAGAACTTTGGTCTTACTACTGCCCAAACGCAGACAATCTTCGGCACTGGATCGCTGGTCACGACATTGCTTATCTTTATTGGAGGACGGATTCAGCACCGCTTTGGCCCGCGCATCCCGACTTTGATAGGCGGCATAATCTTCGGCAGCAGCTATATCCTGGCCGGTTATTCCAGCGGTTCATATCCGCTACTGCTTTTCTTCATCGGCATTTGCGCCGCCGTTGGTGTTGGGCTGTGTTATCTCTGCCCTATAGCCTGCTGTGTCAAATGGTTTCCCGACCGTAAAAGTTTGGCAACAGGCATTGCTGTAGCCGGATTCGGCGGCAGCGCCATTATTATTTCTCAGTTTGGCGAGTATTTGCTGGCTCAACAAGTGAGCGTTCTGACAATTTTCAAATATATGGGATTTGCTTTTCTTATTATTATTACCATTGCTGCATCATTTTTACAAAACCCTCCTGAGGAAACAAATGTCACCTCGGTCACTGCCGGTATAAAGACATCTGATCTTTTACAGGATCGTAACTTTTGAGGATTATTATGTGGCATTTTTCCCGGTCTTTGCGTGGGTCTAATGACCATAGGTAATATCAAGCCCTTCGGACTTTCGCTAAATTTGAATATCGCAGTTGCCGGAGCGGCGGTTACCATTCTGGCCTGCTTCAATACCGCAGGCAGAATCAGCTGGGGAATTATCGGCGGCGTTTTGGAAGGGAGAAAGGCAATCCTCATATCGCTTGTAAGCACTGCGGTTGTGTGTCTCACAGCACCTTTTGCTGTTAGAAATAATGCTACTTTCTATCTTTTCGCGATAATGGCCGGCTTTAATTACAGCGCCTGTCTTGTTCTTTATGCTGCCGAAATCGCCCATCACTATGGAACAGAAAAAATGGGAACAATATATTCCACTCTTTTTCTTTGTAACGGCATTGCCGGAATTACGGCGCCGCCACTGGCGGGTAAAATCTTCGATAGCACCGGTTCCTATACACCGGCCTTTCTGATTTTCGGTTTTTTGTCTTTTCTCTCGATATTTCTATTTTACTTTATTTATCAACCGGCAAAATTGAAAAAGTCCAAGGTTGGCTTATATCCAGGTCTGTAATCTCCAGAGCCGAAAGTTCCTAACTTATAAAGCAATTCTAATTATTTTATTCAATAGTGATCTGCCGCGGCCTTACCCTTAAAGACTCTGTAAACAAACACTGTATATCCGACAACTGTAGGCATTCCAATAAGAGCGATGACGCTCATTATCTTCAGGGTATACAAACCGGTGGAAGCGTTAAAAATTGTTATACTTAAATTAGGATCGTTGATTGCCTTGATCAGATGGGGAAAGTGAGCCGCTCCCGCCGCCAGCCACAAACCAACAAAGGATAAAGATGATTTCCAGAAAATAGCGGTATCATTTTTAGTTTTCCCAGAAAAGAATATATCGGTCAGCCCCAGCAAGGTAATAAGAATCGCCGCATAGAATAAAGGATTTTCCAGAAGCGGCTGGAAATTAAAAGCCATTACAACAAAATAAATACTGGCAGTCGCCGCATTGGCCCACAGCAAAATGTTCAATACTTGAAAAGATCTCTCTCGCAGTTCACCCTCGGTTTTCATTACGGCGTAAGAAGCTCCTTGCAGCAGGATAGCGGCAAATCCGGTGATGCCGAATAAAAGCGGTATGGGACGCAGCAATGTAAGGAAGTTTCCGGCAAACTCCATCTTGTTATCGAGGGGCACTCCATAGATTACATTACCTAAAGCAACGCCGAATAAAAGCGCAGCAAGGCAACTGGCGGCAATAAAAAAAATTTCCCATAGTCCGGTTCTGGCTTCGTCGTTGGCGCGGAATTCCTGCGACACTGCTCTAAATATCAATGCCAGCAAAACAAGCAGCATCGCCGGATAAAAGCCGGAGAAAGCTGTCGCATACGCCTGCGGGAAAGCGGCGAAAAGAGCTCCGCCGCCGGTAATCAGCCATACTTCGTTGCCGTCCCAGAAAGGCCCTATAGAATTTATCAGAATATCCTTTTCCTCTTTTTTCTTGCCGAGAAACCGCAGGAGCGTTCCAATCCCCAGGTCAAACCCATCCAGAAGCGAATAGCCCAGAAAAAGTATGCCTATAAGAATGAACCATAATATTTGAAAGTTTTGAATATTTTCCATCTTGTTGCTCCTTCCTTATTCTTAACCGATCATTTACATTAATTATGACGACGGTCCCTTTTTCACAAATTTTATGAACAACATAATAAACATAATAAACAGCAGCAAATAAACCAATAAAAACATTATCAGACTCCCCAGAATATCGCTGGCGGATACGACCACGGAAGCGCCGTCAGCGGTTTTCATCAGTCCGTAAATTATCCATGGTTGCCGGCCGACTTCCGCCGATATCCAGCCCGTTTCATGGGCGATATGGGGCAATGGTATGAGGAAAGGAAGGAAATATAGATACGTTTTTGCCTCATAGATTTTTTTTGTCAGCAGAAAAAAAGCACCCAGCAAGCCCATCGCAATAGAAAACATTCCTATCCCCACCATTATATGATAAGTCTGAAAGAGAAAATTGACGGGCGGCCAGTTTTCTTTGGGGAATTCTTTCAATCCTCTTATTTCCGAATTCCAATCGAAGTTGTAAAGAAAACTCAAAAAATTGGTGACATAAATTCCATAGGTTCTTTCGTTTTGTTCATCGACAAATCCCGCAATATAAAGAGGCACGCCTTTTGCCGTCACGAAATGTCCTTCGAGCGCGGCCGCCTTTTCCGGCTGCATATTGATTACCTCTATCGCGTGCACATGGCCTGTGACCAGCTGTAAAAGTGGGGTAATGGCAAAAAGAATTATACCGATTTTCAGCATCATCCTCGCTGTTTGGCCGTGCAGGCCTTTTCTTACATAGTATCCGGCAATACCTGCGATCATTATTGCGCAGGTCATCCACGAAGCCATTACCGTGTGACAAAAACGGATGATTGTTGACGGATTAAAAACTGCTTGTGTAAAATTGGACAAGATAATTTTTCCAACTTCGTTTATTTGATAGCCGGCGGGAGTTTGCATCCAAGAATTGGCCGCCACTATCCAGAACGCGGAAAGATGTCCGCCTAAAAATACTAACATAGCAGAGAGCCAGTAAACTCTTGGAGAAACTTTGTTTCTGGCAAAAATTAAAATTCCAATGAATACCGACTCCAGAAAAAAAGCAATAACGCCTTCAGCGGCCAGAATTGGTCCGAAAATATCCCCCACGGTTCTGGAATATTCCGACCAGTTCATGCCGAAGGAGAATTCCAGAGTAACGCCCGTGGCCGCACCGATTATGAATATCAATCCGAGCAGTTTAGCCAGAAAATCGGTAATCTTTTTATAAATTTCATCTTTCTTAATCAGATATAGTGTCTCGGAAATTAATATGACCAGAGAAGTTCCCAATGTCATAGCCGGAAAGAGAAAATGGAAGCCTACGGTAAAGGCGAATTGAATCCGGGCAAGGAGTAATGCACTCATAGATACCTCCAAGTTTTGATTAAGTAACATTACCGGATAAATTTCTGCTTTTCAATAGTATAATTTTCTAGTTGTTATTTGATAACGATATATATTATTGTATAACTTAATGAAAAATTGAACCTCAGGAGATATTATGGCAAATTTGATCAGATGCAAAGCGTGCGGCTATGTAACCGTAAAAGGTAAGATAAAGGACGTATGCCCGGCATGCGGGGTTCCTGAAAAGATGTTTGAACCTTATCAAGACCCTGTATCGGAAAAAAGACACAGAATCCTGGGACTGCACATTCATCCCATTATTGTGCATTTTCCGCAAGCTTTCGCTTTTACACTCTTCGTCCTGGCTGTTTTATTTTTTGTCGCGCCTCCTCAAATTAATGGAGTTTTGAACTGCACAATGCAAGTGATTTCATCTGCTCTTCCATTTTTTATTATTCTGGCTCTGCTAACCGGACTTGTTGACGGCAAAACCAGATTCCGGAAATTGACAACGCCTTTTTTGAAAAAGAAAATTATATTCGGGTTGAGCTTTCTATTTACATCTATTCTTATTGCAGTTGTTGCTCTGGCTTTGCCGCTCGCGTCCTTACTTGTAATGGTACTATTCACGTTACTGACAATAATAGCTGTGGGCTGTAGTATTGTGCTGGGCTTGATCGGCGACGAATTAATGGAAGCAAAATTATCCGGCTGAGCTCTAAGCTATTTTCACATTTGCATTTCTTCGCTACACCATGCTTGCTGCATCAATAGCAGTTTGCTTAAAATTTGCCTAAGATGAAGGAAAGTAAACATATGCAGCCTAATGAAGCAGATATATTGATTGCCGGCGGGACGCTCCTGACCATGTCGGCCAAAATGGAAATTATGGAAGATTCCATTATCGGCATTAAAGACGGAATTATTGTTGCCGTGGAGAAACGAGGCGATCAGAAAAACGCGAGTTATTCGGCGAAAGAGATGATCGATGCCTCCGGCTGTATAGTCATGCCCGGGTTGGTCAACACGCACACCCATCTGCCGATGGTTTGTTTCCGGGGCATGGCTGACGATCTTCCCCTGATGGAATGGCTCACCAAACACATTTTTCCGGCGGAAGGCCGCTTCGTCAACAAGAAAATGGTTTACGATGGAGCCATGCTGGCTATGGCCGAAATGTTTCTTTCTGGCACGACAACTTTTTGCGACGGATATTTCTTTGAGGATACTATTGCTGAAGCAGTATTGGCTGCAGGAATGCGTGCCGTTGTTGCTCAAGGATTTGCCGATTTTGCGACGCCGGATAATCCCAAATTTGAAAAAATGATGGCGGTGGCCGACCGTTTTGTCAGGCGCTGGAAACCTCATGCGCCCATGATCACACCGGCTTTTTTTTGTCATTCCCCTTATACCTGCTCTCCGGCAACTCTCGTCAATGTAAAAAATGCGGCGCGTGAAGCTAATATTCTTTACCTGATACATCTGCTCGAAAATAAAAATGAGATAGACACAATATTGAATCTTTATGGCAAAAAACCGGTCCAGCATCTGTATGATCTTGGTGTCCTGGATGACCAGAGCATTGCCATTCACTGTAACTGGCTTGCTGAAGAAGAAATGAGAATATTCACTGATTTGGGTGTTCGCGTTTCGCACAATCCGGAAAGTTCCATGAAATTGGCGGCAGGTGTTGCGCCTATCCCCGAAATGCTGAAGTTGGGTATAACAGTCGGACTGGGAACGGACGGCTGCGCCAGCAATAATGATCTGGACATGTTCCGGGAGATGGATACGGCGGCAAAGATTCACAAAGTTACATCTTTGAATCCTACAGTAATGAATGCCCAGGAAGTTTTGCAGATGGCTACCATCGGCGGGGCAAAATTACTCGGACTCGATGACCGAATCGGTTCGATTGAAGTAGGTAAAGAAGCCGATATTATTTTAGTGGATATGAATCAACCTCACCTTACCCCGCTTTATAATTGCTACTCTCAGCTAGTGTACGCCGCCCGCGGCGCGGACGTAAAAACTAGCATTATCAACGGCAAGATTGTTATGAAAAACAGGCAACTGTGCACAATGGATTTGAATGCGGTCATGGAAAATGTTTCCAATATCGCTGCCGATATTATTGCTGAGAGAAAAACAGAAATTTAAAAAAGCTCGATATTAAAACAACTGTGAGTTAAATAATTGGGGGCACCCCGAGGGAGGAATAATATGGCAAGTTTTGACTATGATCTGGGAATAATCGGCGGCGGAGCGGCAGGCCTCACCGCGGCGGCGGGCGCGGCGCAATTCGGCGCTAAAACAATTCTTATCGAAAAATCGGCAAAGCTGGGCGGCGATTGCCTGCACTACGGCTGTGTGCCGTCGAAAACATTAATCCGTACAGCCGGCGTTTACTCTCTTCTGAAAAGATCAAGGGAATTTGGTTTGCCGGAAATTAAACTGCCGCCGGTCGATCTGGGCGCAGCGATGGATCGCGTGAAAAGCGTGATCGAAAATATTCAACATCATGATTCTGTCGAACGCTTCTGCGGCTTGGGCGCGCAGGTTGTTTTCGGCAACCCCTCCTTTCTTGATGCTCACACTGTCAATCTTGATGGAAAAAACATAACGGCAAAAAGTTGGATTATAGCCACGGGATCAAGTCCGGCTCTGCCGCCTGTGGAAGGTCTTGCCGCAGTACCTTACTGGACGAACGAAACTATTTTTAATCAACGCAAACTGCCAACCAGTTTAATCGTGCTGGGCGGCGGGCCGATCGGTCTGGAATTGGCACAGGCATTAGGAAGGCTGGGTTCTAAAATAACTATAGTTGAATTTATGGATCAAATTCTCGGCCCGGAAGATGCGGATCTGGCCGCTCTTCTTGAGGAACGCCTGAAAGAGGAAGGTATGACAATACTAAAAGGAACCCAGGCTTTGAAAGCGGAATATGTTGATTCCACTTTTCATCTGACGGTAGCATCTAAGGCGGACAAAGGGAAAACCAATATTTTGAAAGCGGACGCTCTCTTGGTCGCCGCCGGACGCAAACCGAATATCGACGGTTTAGGGCTGGAGGCGGCAGGTGTTAAATTTACACCGCGCGGCATTCCGACAAATGCCAGAATGAAAACAAATATTAGCCATATCTACGCCTGCGGCGATGTCAATGGCCAGATGCCTTTCACACATGTGGCCGGTTATGAGGCAGGCATTGCTCTGACCAACGCTGTCCTGCGATTGCCCAGGAGGGCTGATTATAATAAAATCGGCTGGTGCACTTATACCGATCCGGAAGTAGCCAGTATAGGCCTGAATGAAAAAAGGGCGAAAAAAGACAACATTAAGTACCGTCTTTGGGAAGAGAACTATGAAGATAATGACCGGGCGCAGGCTGAGGGAGAAACAAAAGGGAAGATCAAATTACTGGTAAGCCCTGGAGGCAAATTACTCGGTTGCCAGATTATCGGCGCTCATGCGGGCGAGCTTATCCATGAGTGGGTCATTACTGTAGAAGGCGGTGTTAAGCTTTCTGCAATTGCCGGTGCTGTTCACATTTATCCGACCATTTCCGAAATATCCAAGCGTGTGGCGGGAAAGATATTTGCCGAAAAGATTTTCAGCGACCGGACAAAAAATATTTTGAAATTTTTCTTCAGCTTGAAAGGGCGAGCCTGTTCGCTTCCCGAATGATTAGCGGTTGGGAAAATTTCTACTAGCCATTAGATACTTCATGGTTCTGGAATCGGCAAATGTCGTGGACTTGTTTCTTTCTATCAGATTAATTAAATCATCGCGTGTATCAACATCATGCCATTCCGGGAGAATTTCGGTCCGACAACCGCAAGCCTGTAAAATTTTCAATGTTTCCGAAAAAACGGAAGCTGTGCTCCAGGGCAGTCCGGAAAAAATATCCGGCAGAAACTTTTCAGCTTTCAATCCTATCAGATAATAACCGCCGTCTGCCGCGGGACCGATCACTGCATCGCTGGGACTATCTAATAGGGCGAAGGCATCTTCGATTATTTTCAGAGGCAGGTCAGGGAAATCACTGCCGATCAGTACTACGGACTTAAAGCCCTCGGAGAAACAATCGGCGAAAGCGTTTTTCATTCTTGCGCCAAGATCAGTGCCGCTTTGCGGCCGGTATTCATGATCATTGCCGAATAACTTTTTTATTTCGGTTACTATTTCCGGTGGATCAAAAAATATCCGTAGCTGCCAGTCACCCTTCATTGCATATTCCAAAATATCGAGGACAAAAGCCTTGTACAAACCGACGGCAAAATCATCATCAAATTCCTTGGCCAGCCGTGATTTCACCTGTCCCGGCTGCGGGTATTTGACAAAGACTATTAGACATCTACTCTGCATCGCTGACTCTTTTTGGATAAGAAAAGGGCATCGCCAACATAAAAGCCAATTTCAGGGAACGATCGTCATGATAGCCGTTCAGGCCTATTTTCATTTTATCATGACCTTCTTGGGGCTGCGCTCTGTAAGTGCCCAGCATTCTATCCCACCACGGAAAACTAAAACCATAGTTGCTGTTTGTCTCTCGCGCAATCACGGAATGGTGCACGCGGTGCATATCCGGAGTCACCAAAACCATTCTGATCATACGGTCAAAGGATAGAGGGATTCCGACATTGCCGTGATTGAACATCGTTGCGCCATTGAGCATAATTTCGAAGATCAGGACGGATAAAGGAGGAGCGCCGATTGCCGCCACAGCGCTAAATTTAATCAACATCGATAATATTATTTCCAGAGGATGAAAGCGCAGTGCCGTGGTCACATCTATATCCTGGTCGGTGTGGTGCACCATATGCATGGGCCAGAACAGAGGTACAACGTGGAACATCCTGTGCTGAAGGTAGATGACAAAATCAAGCGCCGCGACAGCGATAATCAACGCTAGGAATGGTGTTATCTGGTAGTAATTTAATAATCCCCAGCCTCTTTGCGCGCATATGACAGCGATACCAACTGGAAATAGCGGAAAAATTAAACGCAATACAACGACATTGATTATCTGCATACCAAGATTGCCAATCCAGCGCTTCGTCTTGGATTTTAGTAGCATTCGCCGGGGCACAATCTTTTCGCCCAGAGCCACGGCAGAAAATATTCCGGCAAAGAAACCGAGGCGCACAAAGGTTTCCGGCGAAATAAAATTAGTGCCGTCGTATATCATTACGCAGAAGTTCCCGTCATCTTTTTTTAGACGAAAATAACTTCAAATACTTCCCGTAACCTTCTTTTTCCAAATCCTCTTTGGGAATAAACCGCAGGGCGGCGGAATTCATGCAATAGCGAAGCCCGGTTGGTTTTGGGCCATCCGGGAAAACATGGCCTATATGAGAATCGGCCAGTTTGCTCCTCACTTCTG
>JBEKMF010000005.1:0-37766 GCA_050008655.1 Smithellaceae bacterium | reverse complement strand
TTCTTCTAAATCATTATGCAATTCCCGGATTATATCACCCAGTGCGAAAAACCGCGGAATGCTATAATTAATTTTTTCCCTTGTCAATCTCAAATTGAGGTTATCGTAAACCATTTTTGTCGGCAGCGGAAATTGCGGATTGATGAGGACAAAGTTTAGTTCGGGTATGTTTTGCACGGCTTTCAACTTGTCGCCGATACCGGAAACTAAAGCCGTGTTTCCAAAAATAAAAAAGGGGACATCCGCCCCCAGCTTTGCTCCCAGCATCATCAGTTCTCTTTTTTTCAATCCGAAAGAAAATATTTCGTTTAAGGCCGTTAAAGTTATGGCGGCATCGGAACTGCCTCCGCCCAGACCGGCGGCCAGAGGGATTCTTTTGGTAAGCTTAATTTCCACGCCGAAAGGATAGTTGGTATAAGCGAAAATGGATTGCGTTGCGCGAAAGACCAAATTATCTTCGGATGTCGGCAGGTTGCTCCCCGGACAATCAAGGACAATTCCGGAGGGGCGTGATGAAAAAATTAAGTCATCGTAGAGAGTTATTCTTTGCAGGAGAGAAGAAATATCGTGATAGCCATCGGCGCGCTTTCTTAGGACGCGCAAGAAAAGGTTGATTTTAGCAGGCGCCTTCCAGAGCATTTCATGCCTTTTCTTTGACGTAGCGCATTTTCAGCTCATATAGAACACTTTGAATTAATTTGTTTTCGTTCTCATCCAGATTGCCCTTGGTTTTTTCATTGAGCATATCCAGGATATCAATAGTTTGTTTTGCCGCCGGCAAATTCTTTTGCGCTTTTCCGCCTTCCGGATCGGGAAAATCGCCAAAATGAAAAAAGGCGGAAGTGCTGAGAGAGAAAACAAAATTAGTAAAATTTATCGGCGGGTAATCGGCTTCCTGATCGGCCGCACTCTCGGGGGTTTCCTGAAGCTTGGGCGTTTCTTCGGCCGCGGCAGCTTTTACCTCTTCCTCCCGACGCGGCTCATCTGTTTCCGCAAAAAGCCGTTTATCTTTTACCACAAATCCCGAATCTTTATTCTTTTTCTCTTTTTCCTTTTGCTTTTTCTTTTCTTTCATCATTATTCCTCCCTATTAGCGCAGCACAGAAAAAATTTTAGTATGGTTTCATGCTTTTTAAGCGGGCAATTCTATCTTCCAGCGGAGGGTGAGTGCTGAAAAGATTCATAAGTAATTTTCCTGAAAGCGGATTGACGATAAATAAATGAGCGGTGGAGGGTTTGGCATCCATGGGGATTATTTGCGAAGCTTTGGCAAGCTTTTCCAGTGCTCCAGCTAAGCCATAGGGATTCTTTGTAATGCCCGCGCCGCTGGCATCCGCCAGATATTCGCGGGAACGGGAAATCGCCATTTGGATGAGTGCCGCGGCAATGGGGGCAAGAATAGCCATGGCAATGAGTCCGATTATTCCTCCGTCGTCGTCGTCACTGCGGCCGCCGCCGAAAATAGCCGCCCATTGAGCCATATGGGCCAGCATAACAATAGCCCCGGCCAGAGTAGCGGCAATCGAGCCGATCAGCATGTCCCTGTTTTTAATGTGGGAGAGCTCATGGGCAATTACGCCTTCGAGTTCTTCTTTATTCAAAATTCTCATGATCCCTTCAGTTACGGCAACGACAGCGTGTTTTTCGTTGCGGCCGGTGGCAAAGGCATTGGCCGTCTCTTCGGGAATAATATACACCCGCGGCATCGGTAATCGGGCTTTCAGCGCGAGGTTGCGCACAATGCTGAAAAGGTCCGGCGCCGAACTTTCAGAAACTTCCTGAGCTCGATACATTTTCAAAACGATTTTATCGGAAAACCAGTAACTACCGAAGTTTAAAATCATGGCAAAGATAAAAGCTATAAAAACGCCTCCGCGGCCGTGGATCAGGCCGCCGATCAGCATCAATAGTCCGGTTAACGCTCCCAGTAAAAGAGCGGTTTTAACAGTGTTACCCATTGCATCCTCCCTTATCGTGAAACTCCAATTCCGAAAGTGAAGTGTATCGGAATTGGTTAGTTGCACAATCCCGCAAAGCGGAGGGAATGAAATCAAAGCTTGCTTTGGTTTTATTCCCGTGATTTCTATTTGTTCTATTTCTTCTTAGTTAAAGTTATTTCACCTTTTTTGGATAAATCCGCTACGACTTGATCGCCCTCAGCAAATTTACCGGCCAGAATTTCCAGTGCCAGCGGATCCAGAATAAGTTTCTGCATTGAACGCTTAAGCGGACGGGCGCCGTAAACAGGGCTGTAACCGACCTCTGCCATATATTTTTTTGCTGCATCTGTCAATTCGATGCTCAGTTTGCGTTCTTTGAGTCTTTTGTCAATAAGCGTCAATTGAATATCGACAATGCGGCTGATATCTTCGGGCGTTAAGGCGCGGAAAATAATAATATCGTCGATACGGTTTAGAAATTCCGGTTTGAAAGTTGCGCGCAGGGCTTCCATGGACCGGTTTTGTTTTTCTTTCTCCTCCAAAGCTGGATCCTGTATCCATTGTCCGCCGACGTTGGAAGTCATAATCACGATTGTGTTTTTGAAATCGACAGTCCGGCCGTGTCCGTCGGTAAGCCTCCCGTCATCGAGTATTTGCAGTAAAATATTGAAGACATCGGGATGAGCTTTTTCGATTTCGTCGAAAAGCAAAACACAATAAGGCTTACGTCTTACGGTTTCGGTTAAATGACCGCCTTCGTCATAACCGACATAGCCGGGCGGAGCGCCGATTAACCGGGCTACGGCGTGTTTTTCCATGTATTCCGACATGTCGATACGTACCATTGCCTGTTCATTGTCAAACATGAATTCAGCCAAAGCACGCGCCAGTTCGGTTTTGCCGACACCGGTTGGTCCCAGGAAAATAAATGATCCTATCGGCCGGTTGGGGTCTTGCAGTCCGGAGCGTGCACGACGCAGTGCCGCAGAAACCGCTTGAATGCCTTCATCCTGGCCGATCACACGCATTTTGAGCCGCTCTTCCATGTGAATAAGTTTTTGCACGTCGCTTTCCATCATCCGCGCTAGAGGAATGCCCGTCCAGTTGGCGACAACTTTGGCGACGTCTTCTGCGTCCACTTCTTCTTTGAGCATTTGCTTGTTCTTTTGGATTTCCTCGAGTTTTGCCTGATCCTCCTGTAACTTTTTGTCCAGAGCTACCAGTTTTCCGTAACGGATTTCCGCAGCTTTGGCGAGATCGCCTTCGCGCTGAGCATTGGTCTCTTCTATTTTTAAAGCTTCTTCTTGGCTTTTAATGTGTTGAATTTTTTTGATGATGTCTTTTTCACTCGACCAGTGCAATTTCATCTGGTTCATGCTTGCTTTAAGCTCCGCCAGCTCTTTATCAATTTTGCTACGCCGTTCTTTAGCGGTTTTGTCCGTTTCGTTTTTCAGGGATTGCCGTTCGATTTCCAGTTGAATGATCTTCCGGTCAATTGCGTCGATTTCCGAAGGCATGCTGTCCAGCTCGATTCTTAAACGGGATGCCGCTTCGTCGATGAGATCGACGGCTTTATCCGGCAGAAAACGGTCGGATATATAGCGATTGGAAAGGGTAGCCGCCGCGATAATGGCGGAATCCTTTATTCTAACGCCGTGATGCACTTCATACCGTTCTTTCAAACCTCTTAAAATGGCGATGGTATCTTCGACTGTAGGCTCCTTGACAAAAATAGGCTGGAAGCGCCTCTCCAGAGCGGCGTCCTTTTCAATGTACTTTCGGTATTCATTAAGAGTCGTCGCTCCGACACAGCGCAACTCTCCTCGCGCCAGTGCGGGTTTCAGCATATTGGAGGCATCAACGGAACCTTCGGCGGCTCCCGCACCGACAACCGTATGTATTTCATCGATAAAGAGAATGATTTGACCGTCGGAACTGATGACTTCCTTGAGAACGGCTTTGAGCCTTTCTTCAAATTCCCCGCGATATTTTGCTCCGGCAATCAACGCTCCGATGTCGAGACCGATTACCCGTTTGTCTTTCAGATTTTCCGGCACATCGCCGTTGACAATGCGTTGAGCCAGTCCTTCAACAATAGCGGTTTTTCCGACACCCGGCTCTCCAATCAACACGGGATTATTTTTTGTGCGGCGCGAGAGCACCTGCATGATACGCCGTATTTCTTCATCCCGTCCGATAACCGGATCAAAAGAGCCTTTACGAGCCAGTTCATTGAAGTCCCTGGCATAACGTTCCAGCGCTTGATATTTCCCTTCCGGATTAGGGTCGGTAACTCTTTGATTGCCCCTGATTTCCACCAATACTTTAAAGATGCTGTCCTTGGTAACCCCTGCGTGACGCAAAATTTTCGCGGCTTCAGCGGTTTTTTCCTCGGTTAGAGCAATCAAAACATGTTCTGCGCTCACATATTCGTCTTTGAGACGGGCAGCTTCGGTGAGGGTTTTATCGAAAATTTTGTTCAGACGGGTAGAAAGATATATTTGACCTGTAGCAGAGCCCTCGACACGCGGCTGTTTTTCCAGGAAACTGACAAGTTTTTGTTCAACCTGATTAGGCTGGGCGCCCAGTTTTTCCAGAATAGCTCCGGCAATGCCTTCTTCTTGCCGTAAAAAGGAAACAAGCAGATGTTCAGGCTCGATCGCTTGATGACCATAGGAACCGGCAAGGGTCTGTGCCTCCTGAATTGCTTCCTGGACTTTCAAAGTAAATTTGTCAAAACGCATATTTTTATCCTTGCTACCCCGGCATTGCGGGATATCCCAAAACCTTCGGCTTGGGATAATTCAACTAACAGATATTGCCGCACTACATTTACAATATCTGAGTTTCATTAATTCGACCAACAAGCTTCAGCGGTGATGTGACCTTTAGGTTATGCACTTTGCTTTCGGAATTAGAGTCTCATTACTCCACCGGTTTTTCAATAGTGACAAACAGTTTACCGTTTTTAAAAACGGTTACGTTTCCCGAAGATTCGGAAATGACGATAGCCACTGCCTTGGTTACGTTAGTGATGCCGGCGGCGGCGATGTGGCGGCTCCCCAAACCGGCAGGAAAATCACGGCTGTCTATAGCTGCATTCAGATGTCTCCCGGCGCTAACGAGGACTCCGTTTTCTTTAATAATAAAGGCGCCGTCGATTGCCGATAATTCCTTGATCGTTTCCTCCAACTCGGGATTCAAAATGTTAAGTTGTTCTTCCGAATATCCTAAAAAGGGGTTGATAATCATTTGCCGGGAAAGCTGCATGACTTTCTCGTCATCTCCCAGCACAAAGATTGTTCCAACCTTTCTGTATTCCCGACCTTGGGCTGCTAGTTCACAGGCAAGATTTAAGACCGCGTTGAAGACTTCTGGCCGTATATTTTCGAGAACATCACTGATGAAATCGGAAGTCAAAATTTCAAATTCTTTGCCGACATCGATAACAATAATGCTATCGGCATAGCCGAACTTGGGTACGCCGCTCAAACAAACTATTTTATCTCCTCTTTTAAAAAAGCCTAAAACTATTCCTTTGGCTACGGCTATTTTAATTTTTCCCACACGGGTTAAATTAACGTTCGGAACATCCAACTTTTTGGCAAATTTCTTAATATCTTCGGAGAGTTCTTCATCCTCACGGGTAACGATAATTACCCCGATAGGTTTTTTTATTTCTTCAGCTATGGCAGCGATATCCCGTGTGATATCAATGCAGACAAGCAATGAATCGGCTTTGACCGCATACGCGATTTTTACCGCATGCTCAATCATGGTTTTATTTATTGATTTCATTAAATCACCCCAAGTTATTATCGTTTACAATAAACATGAATCCTTTTTCTGTCAAGGACAAGCATTGGATTAAAGTAATAATCCCGATGCGCTACGCTTTCGGGATTAATTCCACTTACAAATTTCAGTGCGCTTCGTTTCTGAAATTTGAGTCTCATTAATAAATTATCTTGACCGGAAAAATATAGTTGGATAAAAAGTTAAGTCTGATGAATTATTAAGGAGGCCTGATCGGTGAAACTGCCTGCAGTAGTCGGCACTCTTGATTTATATATTGAGGAAATTAACCGCTTTCCGCTTTTGAATCCGGAAGATGAATTCAAGTTCGCGGTGCGTCTGAAAAAATACAACGACATGGAAGCTGCCGAAAAGCTGGTAGTTTCTAATTTGCGTTTTGTGGTCAAGATTGCCCACGAATACCGCAACTACGGATTTAAACTGGCCGATTTAATTCAGGAAGGCAATATCGGTCTTATCCACGCTGTGAAAAAATTTGATCCTTATAAAGGCTATCGCCTCATCTCTTACGCGGTATGGTGGATTCGCGCTTACATTCAGAATTATCTTATCAAGTCCTGGAGCATCGTTAAAATAGGTACAACGCAGGCGCAGAGAAAACTCTTTTTCAAATTGAGCCAGGCTAAAAAACAACTGGAGACGCTCTCGAAAAAAAAACCGGAATTTGCCGAAATTGCCGAATCTCTGGGAGTCAAAGGTTCGGAAGTGGCGGAAATGGACTTGCGCATGGGTTCGCGCGATGTATCCTTGCATGAGTTTATCGGCGACGAAGGAGACACCACACATATTGATTTACTTGCTTACGAAGGTGATGATCAGGAAGTAGCTTTGATTAAAAATGAAGAAAGGAGTCTGGTTAAACGCAATATTGCCAGCGCTCTGGCAAAGCTTAGCGAAAGAGAAAGTTATATTATCCTAAATCGCGTAATGGCGGACAATCCTGAAACCTTACAGGAAATAGGCAAAAAGTTCAACATAACACGGGAGAGGGCGCGCCAAATCGAAAAGCAAGCCCTGAAAAAGGTGCAACTGGCCCTGCCGTATTTGAAACCGGAGAAATAATGGATACGGGGAATAGGAGCATGTGTGCATTAACTTTTAAAAAGAAACGACTATGATGTCCCCAAAATATTGTAAACTGATATTTCAAGACCTGATCCTATTTCCTCTCTATTGCCTACTGTCCAAGGTTATAATAAATTCCAATTAAGAGAGCAGATTAAAATAAGCTTATTTTTAGTAAGGGAAAAATTATTTCGGTACGGATTACATTTAATAGATATTTAGGCAGGAAAATTTGAGGAGAAAATTATGTCCTTCATCCAAATTTTACTCACACACATATCAACGCCATTGCTTGGTTTCCTCATGGTTGCTATTTACGTAGCTTTATCCATAACGGGCCTTATCATTATCCGGAAATTTTATCCGCATTACAAATGCAAACTCCACAACGATGTTGCCGGTTTTATTTTTACTACCCTCGGCGTCATTTATGCCGTCCTTCTTGCCTTTACGGTCATCATTACATGGCAGGATTTCGATAAGGCCAGTGAAGCAACAAGCAATGAAGCTAACTGTATTGCGTCGCTTTATCGTAATGCGACCCCTTTGCCTGACGAATTTCGCTTCCAGCTTAAAAACGAACTGGTTAATTATGTAAATGCCATCATAAACGACGAGTGGCAGACGATGGCCAAAGGTCAAAGAAGTCCTCAGGTGCAAAAAATACAGGAAAAATTGTGGGTGCTGTACGGCAGTTTTCAACCGAAAAACGAAATACAGAAAATTTTTTTAATGGAATCTGTGAAAAAAATGAACCAGGCAAGTGAAATGAGGAGGCAGCGCATTGTCTATGCCGGCTCCGGCATTCATCCTCTTCTCTATTTTGTTCTCATCGCCGGCAGTTTTATTACAATTGCCTTTACAATGATGTTTGGTACGGAAAACCTTATTCCGCACTTAATCATGACGTCTCTTCTGGCGGCTATGATTGCCCTTACTCTTTTTACAATTATCGCGCTGGATTATCCGTTTACGGGAGACGTCAGCATCAAGCCCGAGGTTTTCACCAGTATGCTGTCGTCTTTAATAAGTTCGTGAGACCGGGCGGCAAACAATCATCAATCTTTTGCTAATCTGCTGCTGTAGAGTGAGATTTTCTGAAATGCGGGAGCATTTATGCTCAAAGTTTTTCCAGATACTTATATTATATAATTAAGGTGTGCTCTCGGCACGGGCCAGATTTTCAAAGCTGGTAAATTTTTCCAGAAAAGCCAGCTTGACGGTGCCGGTGGGTCCGTTTCTCTGCTTAGCGATAATAATTTCCGCAAATCCTTTTTCCGTATTATCATCTGATTTGTTATAGACTTCGTCACGGTAGATAAAAGCAATAACGTCGGCATCCTGTTCGATGGCGCCGGATTCCCTTAAATCCGCCATTTGCGGACGACGATTGGTGCGGTCTTCCACTTTGCGGTTAAGCTGGGAAAGAGCGATAACCGGCACCCTTAATTCTTTAGCCAGAGCCTTCAAAGAACGGCTGATTTCCGATATTTCTTGTTCGCGTGATTCACGATAACTGCCGGAGCGCATTAGTTGAATATAATCCACGATGATGAGTCCCAAGCCGGTGTCGGCTTTGAGCCGGCGGGACTTGGCTTTCATTTCCAAAACAGTGATGGCGGGAGTATCGTCAATAAAAATCGGTGCTTCGGAGAGACGGCCGGCGGCGGTTGTTAATTTTGGCCAATCGGTTTCACCTAAAAAGCCTTTTCTCAATCTTTGCGAATCAACCTTGGCTTCCGAGGCGAGCATACGGAAAGCGAGCTGTTCTTTAGACATTTCCAAAGAAAAAATGGCCGCCGGTGTTTGCGTTTCCACAGCGGCAAACTGCGCGATGTTCAAGGCTAAAGCAGTTTTCCCCATGCTGGGGCGACCGGCGATAATGATCAGTTCTGATTTCTGCAAACCGGAAGTCAAATCATCAATTTTTTCAAAGCCGGTGGGCACGCCCGTAATCAGTTCTTTGCGGGAGAAAAGGTCTTCGATTGCCCGGAAACTGTCCTTGACAATCTCCCGAATCGGAAAAAATGAAGGACGCACTTTATTTTCGGAAATTTCAAAAATTCTGTGTTCGGCTTTATCCAGGACCTCATCGACATCGGAACCGGTTTCATAACAACTGCTGATGATTTCCGTAGCCGAACCGATCAAGCCGCGAAGAATCGCTTTCTCTTTAACTATTTTTGCGTAATTGGCAACGTTGGCCGCAGAGGGGACGTTATCCACTAATGAGGCGAGATATGATGTGCCTCCCACCGAATCCAATAGGCTTTTATCTTTCAGGGCATTGCTTAAAGTAATAAGGTCTACCGCTTCATTTTTCTCGGAAAGCTCGATGATGGCACTAAAAATCTTGCGGTGCGCCTCACTGTAAAAATCATCCCTGGAGAGAATTTCCAGCACACTGTTAATGGCGCTGTTTTCCAAGAGGATGCCGCCGAGAATCGACTGTTCGGCCTCGATATTTTGCGGTGGAACTTTGTATAAAGATGGATCTATGTCTCTCATTTTATTAGTGAAACTCCAATTCCGAAAGCGCAGCGTAGCGGAATTGGTAAGTTGAACAATCCCGCGAAGCGGAGGGTATAATAACCAGCAGCTTGCTGCGAAGTAATTCCAATGCTTGCTTTATGGTTCATACCTGTGATTCGCCAGTAACGGTTAGTTTAAGTTCGGTTTCGACACCGGCTGTCAACTTGATTTTCACTTTAAACTCACCCAATGATTTTATATGTTCATCAAGGATAATCATTTTGCGGTCAACAGTGTAACCTTTTTCTTTTAATGCTTCTTCGATATCCTTGGTTGTTACCGAACCGAAAATTTTATCCTGATCGCCGACTTTACGCGAGAAGGAAAGAGTGACATTGGCTAAAACCGAAGCCAAATCCTCAGAATTCTTATGCTCCTTTGCAGCCTTTTGCAGAATATTTCTTTTCTCATGTTCAAAAGCTTTGATATTCTTTTCGTTGGCTTCTGTGGCTAAGCCTTGGGGAATCAAATAGTTGCGGGCATAACCGTCATGTACTTTGATTAAATCTCCAGCCTTGCCTAGAGAAGGGACGCTCTGTTTCAAAATTACCTTCATGGAAACCCTCCGTTGGTTAAAGTAGTAGTGGCAAAAATATCAAGTAGTTGTCTCGTTTTTTTGAAAAAATTTCCTGAAATCGATCCAAATGTCGAATAATCCGGCAGCCATTATTGGTATCATAAGAATTTGCTGAACTGCAATTAAAAAATAAAAAAGATAGCGGAAAAAATGAGGCACGTTTTTGTTCTGGAAAAGGAAGCTAATGATAGCAAAGCCTTGCAGTAAATAAACAAAGCAAGTCATAATTAATATGTTCCGGCCGAAGATGATTATTTGCTCCAAGGGAACAAAAAGCGCCGCGCAGGAGACGATAAATATCCAAATGATAAATTCCGGAGCTTTCCAGCGGGATAAGCCTTCCAGTTGAGGCAATATGATTTTTTTCTTGCGCAGCAAATCCCTGCCCATGAGTATGTTAATCCAGGCAATAAAAACGGAAGCGACGATAACTAAAGAAGGAAATATGCCGGTGAAGAAACCAATGATGGATTGCTTGTTGTCATTAATAAAATTAATGTCCTCTTTTTCGATAGGAAGCATAGAATACATTTTTATATTTTCTTCAACTGTTGCAGTGACAAATTTTTGAACGAGATGCCACGGGTTAATATTTTGGCTATAACCGCCATAAAGGAAATAGGCACAGATTGATGTGATAATAAAAAGGGAAGTATAAATTATCGCTGTTTCAGCAGATAAATTTTTAGAAACTAACGCAGCAATTAAAAGACCGGCAAACCCTATTATTAATATCGCGAGATAAGATGTATCAATTGGAAAAAAATGAGATAGAAGAAAAAGCGGCAGCAAAGAGATCAAGAAAGCGCCTGCCGTTTTAACGAGGCCTTTGGATACACTGTAAAAAAACAAGATCGTTGGGAGAAACAGAAGAAAAATAAAGCCGAAAATCGGAACGAAAACTGCTGCCGCGACAAAAAAAGAAATAATTAATAAAATTCTGAGAAAAGGGTTATAAGGAAAGAAACTGCCGAAAGTTTTCAAAATTGATAACCTGTTCCAAGTAACTGTTGGAAAAATTAAAAGTTAGTCGACCTTTTTCGTTACTTAAAAAAAGGCCGGCAACCTAGTCTTTAAAATTTCTTTATCTTCCTTCGGCGGTGACAAAAGGCATAATCGCGATAGCGCGAGCGCGTTTAATTGCTATAGCCAGCTCTCTTTGATGCTTGGAACAATTACCGGTAATTCTACGGGGCATAATCTTGCCTCTCTCGGTTACGAAACTATTGAGAATAGCGGGATATTTGTAATCAATCTTGATATTAGAATCCGTGCAAAAACGGCAAAACTTCTTCCGATGGAAAAACTTTTTTTGGGGATGCCGAACCGGTCTGTCTTCGTTAGCTGTTTCCATTGCTTATTCCTCTTTTTTTGATTTTTCTTCTTTTTTAACAGGTTTTTTAATAGCAGGTCTGCGCGGTTTTGTATCTTTTGTATCGGCAGAAGCTTTTTCTATCTGACGGATAACTTTTCCTTCAGCAGGGGAACCGGTGGCGTCCGTTTCTATGCGGGCTTGAGTCCGTTTTGCTTCTGCCGCCGCGATTTCCTGGTCAATGCCTTCGCGGGTTATTGCGCCTTCCTTTTTTGTTGTTAGGAATTTCAAAATGCGGTCGTCAATTTTATAGTTTCTTTCAATTTCATCGATAATGGGGCCGTCACCAACGAGGTCAATGAAAAAATAATAGCCGTCTTTTTGTTTTTTGATTTCATAAGCGAGGCGTCTTTTGCCCCATTTATCGATTTTAACAATCAGACCTTTGCGTTTGGTAATGATTTTCTGAATGCGTTCGATCAGAGCGGTGATATCGTCATCGGGTAAATCGGATTTAACTATAGCTATAACTTCGTATCTTTTCAAAAATTCCTCCTTTCGGCTCTAAAGCCCATGGTCAGGGCCACAGGCAAGGGGAGTCTCAATAAATTTGTGATTGTGCTTCCTATACCAGACTTAATAAGAAATCAAGAATTATTATATGAGCGCTTACTGCTGAATAATTCATCCGCATATAATTTGGGGTGGGATAATTCATAAAAATAAATGTGAAGATAGAAATTCGCCTATGAGTTTATTTCTTCACTTTATTTTTTTCGGTGCTTCGCTAATTTCATGGGTTCTTTGTGTTCATTCGGTTTAATGATTACCTTGATCGATTCCCGGCCATCCAATACCAACTGGAAACCGAAAGCGACATCATTTAAAGGAAGCCGATGCGTGATCAGATCATCCACTATGATCTTGCCCGATTCGATCAGCTTCATTGCGCGAGCAATATCGGGAGGCCCGCAATAATAAGAAGTGATGATGGTAATTTCCTTCATCCAGAAATCATTGATCGGAACGACAACCTTCTTGTCCGGTCCGGGAACGGCAAAGAGTACTATCACGCCGCCCTTATCTACGCACCCCCAGGCCTGCTTCACTGCGGAAGTAGCCGAAGCGCATAAAAATACGACGTCGGCCTTTTTGCCATTCTCCTCAACCAATCGTTCCGGAACATTATTGACCACATCGATGATGGCATCAGCCCCCATTAGTAAGGCAAATTCCAGTTTCACTTTGTTAATGTCGGCGGCTATTACTTTACATCCGCTGGCTTTAGCCAGCTTCACGTTCAGCAGTCCGGACGTCCCGCACCCAATGACCAGCACCGACTGCCCCTTTTTTACGCCGGCCTGCCGTTGTGCCCGGACGACACAGGCCAGAGGTTCAATGAATGTGCTTTGATCGTAGGTAATATTTTCCGGCAGCAGATGTGTCCCGCGCTCTACCAGAATCTCCGGAACCAGAATGTATTCGGCAAACCCGCCGGGGAGCCGCTCCTTAACCTCCGAGCATTGAGGATAGTGTCCGTTCTTGCAATAAAAACACTTCAGGCAAGGCACTTTGGGCGCGATAAATACCCGGTCGCCCAATTTATATTTATTCACGGAATCGCCGAGGGCAACAACCTCCGCGCCTATTTCATGCCCCTGCACCAGCGGCGCTCGCGGAAGACGGTACCATTCAACGATATCGCTGCCGCAGATGCCGCAGGAAATAACCTTGACCAGCATCTCCTTCGGGCCAGGTTTCGGAGTCGGCACTTTTTCGATCCGGATATCTTTGTTGTTGTACCAGTAGGCAACTTTCATTTGTTCTTTAATGTATTGTAGAGATCAAAAGCCTTGGCCGGAGTTTCGTTGTCATGGACGACAGCGCGCACCGCTTTAATCATGGCAATCGGCGCTTCCGACTGGAAAATGTTGCGCCCCATATCGACACCGGCGGCACCTCTCTTCACCGCATTATAGGCCATGGTCAGGGCGTCCAGTTCGGGTATCTTCTTGCCGCCGGCCATCACGATCGGCACGGGGCAGGAGGCCGTGACGGTCTCGAAACTTTCATCCACATAGTAAGTTTTGATATAATGGGCGCCAAGTTCGGCGCATATCCGGCAAGCCAGCCGGAAGTACTTAGCATCACGGGCCATATCCTTGCCTACCGCAGTTACGGCGAGAGTCGGAATGCCGTAACGGGTGCCGAGATCAACCATTCGGGTCATGTTGATGATCGACTGCTTTTCATATTCACCGCCGATAAAGACCTGAACCGCCATGGCACAGACATTCAAACGAATGGATTCTTCGATATCAACAGCAATATCTTCATTGGATAGCTCCTGGAGAATGCTGGCGCCTCCGGAAACTCTGAGCACAATGGATGGAGAAATAGAAGGTGGTACAACACTACGGAGAATTCCCCTGGTTAGCATCAGGGTGTCCGCATAAGGCATTAAAGGAAGAATATTGATATCGACTCGTTCCAGACCGGTAGTGGGTCCCTGGAAATAACCGTGATCGATGGCGAGCATTACCGTTCGGCCGGAGACGGGATTAAATATTCGCGCCAGCCTGTTTTTCATTCCCCAATCCAGGGAATTAGAACCTTTGAGAAAAAACCCCTCTGTTTTTTGCGGCTTGTCCGCATAAAACATTTTGGCTTCTTTGGTTCCATCTATGTCCGGCATTTTTTGTGTTCTCCTTTCCTATCTAGAAGCTTCGTAAAGAAGTTTGTTTTTTATTCCTGCTTAATCTTTGCCTTTAATGTTCTCACTTAAAAATTTTTCTCGAAAATTGTGCTAATTTTATCACATCATTCAATTATTTATATTCTAATTCCGGAAGATCTGGAAAGTAATTATGTACCCAATCATCTTTTTTCGGAACACAGGTTACATGAATTTTGTCTGCTTCAATTTCTCCAAATATCTCCTCTGTATAATTAGTAAATTTATAGACGTGTTTATATGTTTGCCCTGATTTTAAGGCCATAAGCTTATTAACTAGATTATCTTTATCGTCTATCTTACCTCTTATTGATTCTCCCTTTTTTAGGGATCGGACAACATTTCTTTTTGTTTGTCCAAAAAGTCCATCGGAAACTTCACTAACGATTTCTACATCGTCAACTAAAGCTGTAATTTTGTGCTCATACACTAAATCAAAGTCAATTGTGCCGGGGATCCATTCCGCATCTTGTATTCGCAAAGCAATGCTTACAAAGGTATTTAGACAGAATTCTACTGCATCTTTTCTCCAGTTAGCAGGATGACCATATTTCTCCTGTACCCAAGATACCTCTTCCATTCCAAAATTAGAAATATACGGCAAGAACTCTTGAAGAACAAGGAATTCGTTCGCGTGGACACCAAAAGCAGACAATTTCAAAGCATCTTCTGCACGTGGTGTACCCACGATCAGACTGCGTAATGCTTTGTTACTTATAAATAATAAATATAACGCCAAAGCAAGATTTTTGAGAACACTTTTAAAATCATCTCTGTCAAATGCTTCTTTTGCAATGTCATAATATTTTTTTACTTTGGGATCAGAAAGCATATCTGATTCATCAAGATCATCGAACGAAATGGAAAGATACTTCTTGCGCCAATCAGAAATGCATTTGTATGTGTTTTCTCCAACTCGGATCCATTGCTTGGGATCAGGAAATAACCCTTTATGCTTTATGCCTACTCGCGCATCATTTAATTGAGAAATATAACTTCTTCCTGGTACATCTTCATCATTATGCTTTTTTGCAATTTCCGGAAAATACTTCATTAGATATTGTTCTTTTTCTTTTGGTGTTACCCCCAAATGACTAGCAATACCGGCAATTGCTAATTCTGCGGCATCATGTGAAGTTAAAATGTTACGGGCGATCGTTTGTCGGTTAGGATTTGCTATAGGGGTGAAACGAATTTCCTTGAGTAGATCTTTCGCAATCAAAAGACGATCAATTACATTCTGATTTAGAATTTTGTTATTCATTTTTATATCCTAATTGCTAAGAAGTTTTAGAAATAACTTTCTGACAATAACTGTTTCAATGATTATTAGAAAAGCTTATAAAAATTGCAAGAAAATTATTTTATTTCGGTCATTTATTATGTATTGAAAACTTGCTATTTTTTCTCAAAGTCGGTCACCCTTTAGTACAGGAAATAGTTCAAAATTATTGACTCAAAGAATTGGTAGGCGATGTGAGATTCGAACTCACGGCCTCTGGTTCCGGAGACAGTCTAAGGTAGGCGATGTAAGAAGCTTAAACCATTTAAGCAATTGATTTTCTTTAGTTCAGGGTATATAAGTAATAGAAAGAAAATAGGCAAAAAATTAGATTAACCGGATATTCAGGAGGCTTACCATTACCAGTAAAAAATCCGCAATCATGATGAAATCGCTTTCCGATCATGTTGACCATGCCCTTCAATTTACCGCTGATATCGTCAAGAATTTCTCGGACCGGCTGGCGGGAAGTGATTCGTGCAGAAGGGCAGGGGAAGCGATTGCCGAGGAGTTTTCGCGTCATTGCGATTCCGGTTCCGTGAAATGTGAATCCTTTTCGTTTCACCCAGCGGCCTGCGTTAAAATTATTCGGCCTTTGGTAATTCTCTATGCAATTGCTGTTGTCTTTATTTTTTTGAAAATGCCAATTGTATCGCTTTTTTGCCTGTTATTGTCTCTTGCCGTGTTTTCCTCGCAGATTGTATTTTATAAAAAGATATTCGATTCTTTTTTCCCTCAAGCACGGGGGTACAATATTTATGGAATTGTTGAACCCGACCATGATGTTCAGCAGCAGATTATTCTCTGCGGTCATCACGACGCAGCCTATGTTTTTCATTATATGGCCTTATCACCGAGGTTGTATCCTTTTGTTGTTTTCGGCGGCCTCCTGCCCTTTCTGCTGGGAATCGGTCTTTCTCTTGCCAGTATTATCGGGGACAATCCGCCGTCGTGGATACCCACTGTAATGGCCGCATTTTTTATTCTGGTGTTACCGCTTTGGTGGTTCACGACAGACGCTGTTTCGCCCGGCGCCGGAGACAATATGATCGCCGTAGCCCTGGCTAACGAAGTTACTCGTATTTTGGCGGATCGCAAAAAATCGGGAAACAATTTGCTCCGTCACACCCGAATTGTGTGCCTTTCTGTGGACGCGGAAGAAAGCGGACTGCGGGGTTCAATGGCCTATGTTTCGCGTCATGCGCAAGAGTTGACCCCCACCAAATCTTATGTTTTATGTTTCGATACCTTGTATAAGGCCGATAAGCTGATTTTTTTCAACAACGACATGAATTTGACCACAGACCTTTCTGACTCCATGGCCAATGATTTGACGAACATTGCCCGGGAACTTGGTTATGGTGCTCGTGTGGCAAGAATGCCCTGGGGAGGAGGGAGCACCGATGCGGCGGCATTTGCCCGGGGCGGAATTGAAGCCACCTGCATGCTCGCCTTTGATCTCAATGTGGGGAAGCTACCGAAAGACTTAGTCTATCATAGTTCAAAAGACACAACAGATGCCATTGAACAGGCAATGGTGGAACAGGCCCTAAATGTGACTATCGATTATATCCTGAAGAAGGATAAAGAGATAAGCTGAGGAATTACTGGCGGAGCACCAACCATCTTTCTTTTTTTTAACTTATGATCCCCTGCCACAAAAGAGGGCAGGGGATCATATTATTACTATAATTATTTAACTCTCAACCATTCCTGGGATCTTCCAAATAAACTAATACCAATAAATCCACGGGAAGTTAATACATCGTTCTTGACCCACATTTTACATTTATAGGTTTCGGCATTATCAGGATCCATGATCGTTCCACCAGCGTATTCCACGCCGAGGTCCTTATCCACGTCCCCGGTTTTTTTCATGTCTTGCAAAATTATCATGCCGATCAACGGTTTGTTTTTTAGATCTCCCTTGCATTTATCACAGACCTTATCCGGAGGGTCGATCAAGAGTTTAGCAATCTTGCCGAAATATACGCCATTTTTTTCGAATATTTCCACATGGGATGACGCCTTCCCTTTGTTCGGACCTTCATCATCTATCGTTTTCCATGTTCCGATAATGGGGCTCTGTGTTTTAATGGGACTCTGTGTTTTTGCAGGAACACTGAATAATACAACGACAAACAGACAAATTATAACACCCACTAAAATTTTTTTCATGATGCTTATACCTCCTTAAAATAATGGTTTGCTAAACAACATCATAACATTTAAATAAGCATAGGGTAAATTAGTTCATCCCCGCTCCCGCACATCGACGTTGTATTGCCCAACATTTTACGAAAAAAATAGTATATATAGAAATAGTAAAAAATATTTATTGACTTTGTAATTTAACTACATTAATTTAATGATATTCAATTAACGTTTATACTAGGTTTTTATAAAAAGCAAGGTCTTTTCAAATCATCAAAATAAATGCAGGAGGTGGCTATATGGAAAAAGATTTTAAGGTTTACGGCTACAGATGGATAGTGCTTTTGGTGTACTTTATTATCAACGCGTTGATGCAG
Source organism: Smithellaceae bacterium (assembly GCA_050008655.1). GTDB lineage: Bacteria > Desulfobacterota > Syntrophia > Syntrophales > Smithellaceae > UBA4810. Next base: position 19,977 of record JBEKMF010000005.1, on the reverse strand, counting down.
ATACAGTGGATCATCTTTGCGCCCATAACCAGCGAAGCGGTAGCATTTTACAATGTACCCGCCATGCAAATCGACCTGCTTTCCCTGATCTTTATGGTCGTCTATATTTTTATATCCTTTCCGGCATCATATATAATCGACACATGGGGCATTCGGATCGGTATTGGGATCGGCGCCGCGCTGATGGGTGTCTTTGGATTTATGAAAGGACTGTACGGTGCAAGCTATGAAATGGTTGTCATTGCTCAAATCGGGATTGCCGTTGGGCAGCCATTCGTTCTGAATTCTGTTACCAAGGTTGGAGTCCGGTGGTTTCCCCTGCATGAGCGGGCGACCCAGGCGGGCATATCCGTACTGGCTCAATTTGTGGGAATTATTATCGCGATGGTGCTCACGCCGCCCCTTTTCAAAATGTACGGCATGGAAAAGATGCTCATGATCTATGGGATAGCCACACTTGTCGGTGCCGTGATCTTTATCTCGTTCAACAGGGAATGTCCCGCCACACCGCCCTGTCCTCCCGGCCATGATGAAAGAATTGCGGTATTCGCCGGGCTGAAACACATATTAAAGCAAATAGACATGATCTATCTCATTATCGTGTTCTTCATTGCGCTGGGAATCTTCAATGCGGTCACGACCTGGATCGAGCAAATTGTCAGCCCGCGTGGTTTTACCATTACGGAAGCAGGGATCGCCGGGGCGCTCATGATGATCGGCGGCATAATCGGCGCCTCCATCTTGCCGCCTCTTTCCGATAAATTGCGCAAAAGAAAACTTTTTATAGTCATCTCGATAATCGGCGCTATCCCCGGAATCGCCGGACTGACCTTCGCCGGCAGTTACGGGCTGCTCCTTGTGTCATGCCTCGTATTTGGTTTCTTTCTTATGGCGGGCGCGCCCATCTGCTTTCAGTACGGTGCTGAAATATGTTATCCGGCGCCCGAGGCCACCTCACAGGGATTGCTTCTCCTTGCCGGGCAGATTTCGGGAATCATTTTTATCTTCGGCATGGACATCTTGACGGCGGCTGGTGCCTCAAAAACGCCCGCTATGCTCGTTTTCATGGTGCTCATGATAGTGAATGTGTTTCTCATTCTGAAACTCAAGGAATCCAAGTTAGTCAAGACGGATGAGATTTAAAGAACTGATTTTGCGTGCGGGTATTTTTAGCGGGAACATCACTACCACTATTCAAGTACCATCCCGGTCGGAGAACAGGGATGGTACACGCTAACTTTTTTGTTAAAAAAATACTTACATAAGGTTTTTAATCATGCCCAAAACTACCAGAAGCGTTGAAGAAGTTGATGCCGTTCGCGATCAAATCCTGGAGTGTGCCCTCAAAATCCTCGTAAAAAACGGATATGAAAGCCTATCTATGGCCAAACTTGGTTCCAAGATGAAGATGACGGCAGCGAATCTTTATAACTACTATGCCAACAAAGATGAACTCCTTATCGCTATACATAAAAGGGCGTTTGCAATGCTTTACGATAAGATTCACAGTGCCGTGGAAACGGCAGGTACGCCATTGGAAAGATATAAGAAGATGGCTTACGCTTTTGTGGAATTCGGCACAGGCAATATCAACATCTATGATATTATGTTCAACAGACCAATAAGACAGTACAGTGATTACATCGGTACTCCCCAGGAGGAATTGTCTTACGATGAATACCGTAGTTCAATGCGGGCACTATTTTTTGCCATCAAGATAATTAGTGATTATAGGGAAACGAGGCCGGACTTAAAGCCTGCTGATCCGAAATTTTTAGCAATTCAAAGCATCAGCACACTGCATGGCATAATTTCATTGCACAACAGCAGGGTTCTTTATCAAATTGATGATCATCCCGAAATCACTCTGAAAACTATTATCGATGACGCAATACATTTAATCGCCGAATGAGCATAATAAGCATAATGTTTAGTTTGCGGGCTTTCTTGAAGTTGTGTGGGCGATATAAAAATGAGATGTTTGATCGTTCGCTGATAAAATAGAGGGGTTTGTAATCATGAAAAGTAAAGACAAGTATATCTTGGCAATTGATTTGGGCACATCGGGGCCCAAGACCGCTTTAATCTCAGTTTATGGAGAGGTGGTGGACAGCGAGTTCAAAGACACCCCCATTATCCTGCTTCCTGACGGGGGGGCTGAACAGGACCCGGAAGGCTGGTGGGACGCTATTATGTCCACCGCGAAAAAAGTAATTAGCAAAAATCTGGTTTCTCCGGATGATATTGCTGCCGTAAGTGTAACCTCCCAGTGGTCAGGTACTGTAGCCGTGGATCAAGAAGGTAAGCATTTGATGAATGCGATTATCTGGATGGACTGTCGGGGATCTGAGGCCGTGAAGGATATATTGAAAGGCCCAATAAAGATCGAAGGCTATCCTCTGCTTAAGCTTATAACCTGGCAGAAACTGACCGGCGGCGCTCCGGCACAATCAGGTAAGGACCCTGTCTGCCATATTCTGTGGATGAAAAAGAATCGACCGGATATCTATAAAAAAACCTATAAACTTCTCGATCCCAAAGATTATATCAATTTGCGTTTTACCGGCAAATTCGCCGCTACTTTTGATTCCATCCTGCTCCACTGGGTGACGGATAACCGCAATCCATTGCATATAGTCTATAATGACAAGCTTTTGAAAATGGCCGGTATCGAGCGAGAAAAGATGCCTGACCTGATTCAGGCTATGGATATACTTGGTCCGGTAAAAAAGGAAATAGCTCAAGAGTTGGGCTTGAATCCTGCTACACCAGTCATTGGCGGAACACCGGATGTGCCGTCAGCGGGGGTGGGCTCAGGCGCGGTCAGAGACTACGAAGGCCACCTATATATTGGAACTTCATCCTGGATCTCGGCCCATGTTCCTTTCAAAAAGACTGATATCTTCCACAATTTCGGATCCTTCCCCAGCCCAATTCCCGGTCGTTACCTAATCCTTACCGAACAGGAATGTGCCGGCAAATGCCTGACTTGGCTGAGAGACAATGTTCTGTATCACAAAGATGAACTGATGATGGAGGAAAACGCTCCGGACATTTTCAAGGTCCTGGATAAAATCGTGGCGCGAGTGCCCGCCGGTGCCAACAATGTTATCTTCACCCCCTGGCTCTACGGAGAACGCTCGCCGGTGGACGACTGTAATATCCGCGCTTCCCTGTTTAATCTTTCCCTGGAAAATACTCGGGAAGACATTTTAAGGGCTGTTTTTGAAGGCGTGGCTTTCAACTCCAGATGGCTGCTCGACCCTGTAGAAAAATTCATGGGGAGACCTTTTCAACACCTCAATTTTATCGGTGGCGGCGCCAATTCGGATGTTTGGTCGCAAATAATTGCCGATGTACTCGATAGGAAAATCCGGCAGGTCAAGGATCCGATCTATTCCAATGCCCGGGGCGCGGCATTTCTCGCCTCCATGGCCCTTAAATACATCACTTTAGAAGACATTCCGCAATACATCAAAATAAAGAAGGAATATACTCCCAACCCGGCTAACAAAAAAATATACGACGAAGTATTCGCGGAGTTCTTGAATCACTACAAAACTCAGAAAAAAGCGTGCGCGCGGTTGAATAAGCAAACATCCGGTGTGTGTTCGCTGGAACCATAGCCAATCACTCAGGAGGGTGCCATTGTATGGAGTATCAGGATATTTTATCGAAGAGAAAAGAGCTTTTATCTAGACCGGTGCGCCCGATTCCGGCAGACAAACTGGCCTCTGAACGTAAACTCTATAATGAGCTAAACAAACGGTCACTGGAGATATTTGAAAAAGCCAAGAGCATTATCCCCGGAGGAGTCCAGCACAACTTAAGCCAGAACAAACCCTTTCCGTTGGCCATGGATAGAGGCAAAGGCTATAAGGTGTGGGATGTGGACGGCAACGTTTACATAGATTATCTCATGTGCGGTGCGCCCATTATCCTCGGCCACAGTTTCGAACCATTGGACGAAAAGATTATCGAGATCATCAGGGAAAAGGGGCCGGCCAGCGGCTTGACCTCGGAATATGAGCTTTTGGCTGCCCAGGAAATAATTAACCATATGCCCGGTGTGGAAATGGTCCGCTTTCTGCAGTCCGGCACCGAAGCGGATATGGCCGTTATCCGGATCGCTAGGGCTTTTACCGGAAAGCTCAAAATCATTAAGATCGGCGGCAGCTACCACGGGTGGTCCGATCAGATGGTTTACTCAATTCATGTTCCCGGTACCGGATCAATGGAATCCAAAGGAATCCCACCAGAATGCTTTGCTCACATAGTCGACGTGGCACCGAACGATTTCGCTGCGCTGGAAAAGGCCTTCAAAGATAATAAGGATAAAGGCGGGATTGCCGGTGTTTTGGTGGAGCCCATTGGCGGCGAGTCCGGTGCCCATCCGGTCCACCCTGACTGGAACAAAACAATCCGCAAATTATGCGATCAATATGAATCACTGCTGATTTTTGACGAAGTAGTTACCGGTTTCCGACTGGACATGGGTGGCGCCCAGAAGTATTACAATATTATGCCGGACTTGACTGTTCTGGGCAAGATCATCACGCATGGTTATCCTTCATCCGGCGCGGTAGCCGGCAGGAAGGATGTAATGAGCGCCTGTTCCGGTGGTTTGGGCGATAAGGTTTTTCTTGGCGGCACACTAGCCGCCAATCCCATTTCCATGGCGGCCTGTTATTATGCCCTGAAGCTCATCGTTGAACATGACGCAGTAGGGAAAGCTACCGCTTACGCCAACAAGATTACCAAGGCCTTAAACGACTTGTTCGCGAAACGTTCCGACCTGGGATTCTTTGTCTATAATTTCGGACCGATTATCCACTATATGACTACGGCGTTCTTTTCCCTCGACCTGAAAGCACCGGACGCGTTCACCCAGATTCTCACAAGGAAACAGGTCGCGGACGACTACCAGTTGGTTACCCTGGCCCACGGACTGTGCACGTTGGCCGGCACCCGCATGTACACCTGCATGCAACACGACGATGAAGCGTTAAACAAAACGCTAGAAATATGGGAATATTTACTTTCCCTGATTCCTAAAAATTGAATAGATACTAAAAATAAATAATAAGGAGACTTAAGAGATGATGGATACATTTGCAGACAAACCCATTGCCATACCGGAAGGTATTGATATGGAAAACCACGTCATCGCCACATATTGGATTCAGGCTGATAAATCCTGGGACATGTCTGTTCTCGGTCAGGTTATGGCCATTGAACAAACTACGGGCACCTGGGTGCCGGTGCCTGGCGAAACACCGGAGATCAGATGCGGACATGTCGCTAAAGTGATCGGTGTATATGAGGCGCCATACTATGAATATGGTCTCCCGCCGGAGGTTACGAACCGACAATACATTATTCAAATCGCATTCCCCTCGGCGAACATTGAAGATCAACTACCAATGATGTTGACCGCAACCATTGGTAACATTTCCATGGTGCCTAATTTCAAGCTTTTAGACCTCAGGATACCCAAAGCCACACTGGACCAATACAATGGACCAAAGTTTGGTCTGGACGGCTGGTGTAAGGCTCTTGGTTTGAAAAAGGGACGTCCGTTGCTCAATAATATGATCAAGCCGTGCAGCGGATATCCGCTGGAAGTCGGAGCCCAGCTCTTTAGGGGAGCGGCTCTGGGTGGCTGCGATGTGATCAAGGACGATGAATTGATCGCTAACATGCGTTACAACGACGCAGTCAAACGGGTCAAGGCTTACATGAAAATCGAAAAAGAAGTGTATGAAGAGACCGGCGAACATACACTATACACCGTCAATGTTACCGACCGCCTGCCGCGCATGTTCGAATTGGCAAAACGCTGCATCGATGCGGGTACCAACGCCATGATGGTTAATTATCTGGCTGTTGGTCCTGAAGCCATGCGCGCTCTGGCTGATGACCCGGCGATCAATGTGCCGATACTGGCCCATATGGATCTGGCCGGGGCATACTTTATGTCGCCATACCAGGGTATTTCCTCGCCGATCATTTTCGGCAAGTTTTCCCGGTTATGCGGTGCTGACGCTATTGTCCTTCCCTTTTCCATGGGAGGAAAAGCCATGTATATGCACGACCGTTTCATGAATACAGTACGCAACCTGACTTATCCTTTCGGCAAACTAAAGCCTACCATGCCCATGCCTTCCGGGGGCATTACACCCGCTAACGTGTCTGATATCGTTAACGCACTGGGCAAAGACATTATGATCGGGTCCGGCGGCGGCATCCACGCTCATCCGCAAGGACCAAGAGCCGGTGCTCAGGCCTTACGTCAGGCCATTGATGCTGTGGTCAAGGGCATTAGGTTGGAAGAGTATGCCAAAGAACATGAAGAGCTGGGTGTTGCCTTAGGTGTTTGGGGTAAGAAAACAGATTTCAAGATCTAGGTCAAAACACATAACCATCATCAAGCCGGTGTGGGTCACTGATCAGATCCACCCGGCTATTTATGTTGATGCTGAAAAGATTTGCCTTGGTGGAAGGATGTAAAAACTTGGATTATTATCTGCATGACGATCCACGCCTGCCTTTAGCTTGGGCACCGTGGTTCTCTCATGAATACATTACCTATTTTTCTATTCAAGCTATAAACAGACTCATGACCCTGCTGCGGGTTCCGGTAAAACCGAACCCTAATCTTAACAATAAAAACTGGCCGATCGGTCCAAAGCATGTCGATTTATATAAGGAAAGTTACAGAGAATACCGGCAATTGGATCCTCTTTGGTCCTTCGATTATGAGCAACGAAACGCTGAATATAGCCTTGAGCCTCCGGCGCATAACACCATTGAGCCGTGGAAGGTGCTAGTTATTTACAGTACCGAACCGGATCTGCACCCGGACTGTGATCTCTATCTCCATAAAAATCAGAAAATCACCGGCGGATCTCACGGCTGGCGACACATGCAATTTCGGGCACTGGGTATGAAATTCGGGATAGCATCCGAGTCATTCCACCTGCACATGAATCTTGCCAGAATGACTTTTGAGAGCGGCAATGATTATTGGGGCTGGCGGTATCTGGCGCGCTGTGCCCATTATCTAGCCGACTTGGGCAATCCCTTCCATGTTAAAGCTGTACCTTCATGGTTCTTGATCAAAAATTTATTTTCATCAGAAAATCTCTTCCGTATTGTCTCGGCCATACACCAAAGTTATGAAATATATGTGGAACGCCGATTTCGTGAGGGTTTCCCCGCCTTCAAAAAGGCCTTATTAGACGGCGCCCGCGAAGGACAGGCAGCTTGTCGTGATGTGACCTCGGAACTGAATGCTTACATACGTAAGGCAGCCAAACAGCATAATCCGATTTTCCATTTTTTTCTGGATCAATTTGGCCATGACCTGATCGCTGCTTTTCACCAGATGAATCCAAACAGCCACCTGGATGCGGCCACTCAGACTAATATGTGTTCGAAAGACGCGGCAAAAATAATTTTCCGGGATCCCCATCTTCGCGCCCTGGACTTTCTAGACAGTATCACGGCGGAGATTCTTTTTGATGTTGGTCAAATGCTGGGAATGCTCTTTGACGGAATTTTTTCCCGGAAAAAGTAAAAAAGCTTTATCTGAACCCGGATATGGCTTTCTTATTTTTTCTCCTTATTCTTTCCCTGCGCATCGTTAACCTCATAGTTTCTCACAGCCACAACCAGCTCGACGATTGATTCTGGAAGAGTCTTGATCGGCTTACCGGTAGACAGGGCCAAGCAGTAAATTTGGGCGACCTTTTCCAAAAGCTCGGCATTAAGGATTGCCAGATCGAGATTCTTACCCAAAGCCAAAATACCATGGTTCTGAATAATATAGGCATTGGCATTGTTGGATAGTTTCCCGGCAACATTATTGGCAAGCTCTGAGCTTCCGGAAAGAGCATAGGGGATGATTTCCACCATTTGGCCCAGCGAAAAAGAGACCTCATCAAAAAGAGCGGGTATTGGCGTATTGATAACAGCAAAGACACTACCGTAAATTTGATGGGTATGCACGACGGCGTTGACATCGGGACGATTCTGATAAATGATGCTGTGCAGCCCTGATTCCACGGACGGTTTCAGATTACTTTTCTCACCGATTACCGAAAGATCAAAGCCGACAACACAAATATCATCAACGGAAAGTTTCTGATACTTCACTGATGACGGAGTAATAACCATGGCGACTTCACTGAGCCGCACCGAAACGTTCCCTCCGGAACCCCTGTGGGATCCAAAATAGCCATGCTCGGATAGCCAGAGACTTGCTTCGAGCACATTTTTTTTATAGTTGTCATATTTAGTCATGGATAAATAGATGATCTCCTCATTTATGGTTTTTTTAAAGTTTACTTAATTAATTAAACCAAGTGAGTTTTATATCATAGTATAAACAATTAACATTTCTTAAAATACTTGACAAGCCTTTTAGCCGGTGCTAGCGTATATCACAAAATTTATTAAAGTATAAACCATTAAATTAATTAGATAAATTATACTTGCGTTATGTTAATAATTCTTTGGTAAAAAGTTGCTAAAAGTGAAAAATATTTATTGACTTCATAATTTAATAATATTAAATTAATAATGTTAAATCAATAATATTAAACCAATGCTTATGTTAGGTCTTTAATACTGCCGAAGATAAACCATAAGTGTTGAAGAAATTAGTAATGGAAATATTTTCCTTGGCTGTAAAAATTGGTGAAATAGAATTGGCCTTTAACAAAGCCCGTTTTTTAAAGGCCTAATTTTAAATCTTATATACAGAGGAGGAAAAATGAAGAGATTTTGGTTAGTTTTGCTTTCACTGGGGCTGGCCATGGCCTTCAGTACGTCGGCCTTCGCCGTCGATGTTCAATTTAGCGGCTCGTATTTTGCAGCCGGAATGTATCTGGATCAAGTATCGCTGATAAAAGGGCCTACTGGTCTGCTCACTGGCTATGATTCTAAGTTTCAGCCGATTTTTGGACCCAACACGGACAATCAAAGCACAGCGTTCTATTTTCAGAGATTGCGCGTCCGGACGGACTTTATCATTTCCCCGGGCCTGAAGTTGGTCACCCGTTTTGATGCTCTGAACAGAATCTGGGGTGGTGCGAGATCAACTCCTGGAACATTTGACACGCAGTCGGCAGGAACCAGGGATGAAGAACAAAACATCGCCATTGATTGGGCCTACATTGAGTATACTTCGCCCATCGGTTTGTTCCAGGTCGGCTATGGAGAGGATAATGTATGGGGATTCGCTTTCGGCAGTAGCGGCAGTGGACCTCCCGCCGGGCAAATTTTATACGGAGCGCAGATCGGACCGGTTACTTTCGGTGCAGGCATTTACAAGGAAGCTGACAACAGTTATTCTGCCGTGAACCCCGGAGCTACAGCCACCGATACCGATTACGACAGGTATGTCGCGTTTGGCATTTATAACTTCAAGGGTGGCGAGACCGGTTTGCTCTTCACCTACTCGCGTATTGCTAATGATAAACAATTCCCCAGCTCCCTGTCCGCCCCGGGGATGGGTGCGTGGGGTGTTCCTTTAAACATGGGCGGTAGTTTTATACCAGCCGCTAACATGATGTATATCTACACTTTCCAACCCTACTTCAAAACCAAGCTTGGACCGGTCGCCTTGGAAGGGGAATTTGTATACAGTTGGGGCTCGATTAACATGGAAAACTCTTTCAATCCCTTTAGTCTCTCTGATATACAATTGCAAGACATTATGGCTTATCTTAATGCCGTTGTTGATTTAGGTGTCTTTTATGTCGGCGGCACCGTGGCGTATATGTCCGGCGATGACCCCAATACCACGGACAGAGTCGAAGGCAACGTTCTTGGCGGTGGCATGGATTGGAACCCTTGCTTGATCATGTTCAATCAGGATCTCACTTACTGGGTGGGCCCACTTCCTGGCTTCGCTGGAACTTCTAACTTCAGTGGCAGCTACCCCAACACGGGGTATGCGGGGATGACCAATGCCTGGTTCTTCCAGCTCAAAGGAGGTTTACGTCCGATTCCCAAGATGGATATAGCTGCCGCGGTTTCTTACGCGATGGCCGACCAGGTACCGACTGGTTTTGCCAGCAACAAATCTTACGGCTGGGAACTTGACGTTACCGGTACTTACAAAATCACCAATAACCTGTCCTATCTGCTGGGCGTTGGTTACTGGTGGGTAGGTGATTATTACAAGGGCTTAGAATCCGAGAATAACCACGTCCGAGACGAGTACATGGTCATCAACAAATTGACTCTTACCTTCTAATGTAGGACAACGCTTTGGGGGAAACGCATCCTGCATAATTGCAGGGACTGTTCCCCGAACAGTTTAGAAATTTAATCCCCGGGAGCAGGGCAAGACCCGGGGATTTTTTTATATTAAAACTCTATCTTTTGTAATTAATATAAGGAGCAACACCAATGTCGAATGGTTCAAAATCAATTTTAGTTACGGGTGCAAATAGTGGAATCGGACAGGCTATGGCAGAATATCTTGTATCCCAGGGTTTTCATGTTTATGCCGGGGCTAGAAATACAGTTGATTTGGAAAATTTGCGTAAAAATCCGAATATCACCCCCGTTAAGCTGGATGTGACCAACGCAGAAGATATTATTGAAGTTAAAAAAATTATTGAACAGAACGCTGTAGGATTGTTCGGTTTGGTTAATAATGCCGGAATCACCAAAGCAGGTCCGTTAATGGACGTAAGTGTCGAGGATCTGCGCGCCCAGTTTGAAGTTAATCTATTTGGCGTCCATCAAATCACACAAGCGCTGTTTCCCCTGTTGTTGCAAGCAAAAGGCAGGATTGTGATGATGAGCTCTGATAGCGGATTTTTTGCCACTCCTTTTGTGGGTCCTTATTGTTCCAGTAAATTTGCCCTGGAAGGATATTCTGATTCTTTACGCAGGGAAATTATCCCCTACGGCGTGAAAGTGATTTTGATAGAACCGGGCCGCATTAAGACGCCTATCTGGGATAAAGGGGAAAAAATCCTGAAGAGTGAGAAGCATGCTCGTTCAATATTCTGGAAAGAAGCCAAAGCTATTGGGGAATATGCCATTCAAAAAGGGAAAACCAGTGGATTACCCCCAATCGCAGTCGCAAAAACAGTTTATCATGCATTAACTGTTGTGAATCCGAAATTAAGATATATTGTCGCCGAAAATAGTTTTGAATACAAACTAATGAAGATTCTCCCCGCGTGGTACGTTGATAAGCTGGTGCTAAAAAAAGTGCACGAGGTGACAAGACTTGCCGCCCAAAAAGCTGAGGAATTAAAATAAATAATATATCATTAATTCAAAATTTAATCTTAGGATCGTAAATCATGTTAATGCAAAATTTTGGTAGGCGATGTGAGATTCGAACTCACGGCCTCTGGTTCCGGAGACCAGCGCTCTATCCAGCTGAGCTAATCGCCCTTGTAAAAACGGATTCTAGTACAACGTATATAAAAGTTCAGCCTAAAATTTTAGCTACTGCCTTGTCTTTTTGAGGTATGGTCTTTCCCCAGATAGAAATTGATCCAGGATGAGGTTTGATAAAGGTCCCAGTTGCAGGGCTCGATAATGCCTTTATCCAGTTCATCTTCCTTTCCGTGTTTCTTCAACCGGGCATAGGCCCGGACATAGACGCACTGCTTCTTTCCGGGATAGACTTCGCACCACCCTTCGAAGCTCCCGCCGCAGGCGCCGTTGCGCTGGTTCTTCGGGCATTGCGACATCGGGCAGAGGTAGGCCAGATCGATGAGGGCGCAGTCCCCACAGTCCTTGCAGTCAAAGATTACGACCTTGGTTAAGAGCTCCAGTTTGTGAAATAGACCCTCCATTTTTGTCCCCGCCACTATGCCGCTCAGCCTCTTCATGATACCATAAAGCTTTTTCCCCGGCTCAAACATGAGTTTATGGAAGAGACGCGAGAACCCATAGGAAAATTCGACTTGGGCATCCAGCGGCCTGGTCTGTCGATTAGTTCGCGTCTCACGGTTTAAGCCTGTGCTCTGATCGTGCTCAAAGTAGTAAAAACCATTGGCAATGGGATAGTCGAAGTAGCGGACCAAATCAACCCATTGGGAGGTGAGCGTTTCCCCTTGCCGAATGATTTCTTCCACCTGTTCATATTTAATATTGTGCCCGCCGATATGGGCTCCATTGAAACCCATTCCCTTCAGGATTGCGTACATCCGGGCGGCACGCCGTATTCTGTCTCCTACTCCTTTATCAGGATCGTTTCGCTCGCGTTCCAACTCAGACAAAAGTTTATCCGTGACGACTGAGCCGGGAAGCTCGTTACGGTTCATAATTTTGGCAGCACTGTAGGGAAGAATATAAATGTTTCCCACCAGGGGAACATTGAAACCGTTCTGTTTCATGAAGAGGAACACTTCATGAAATTTTCGGGCATCGTATCCCAGTTGCGTGACGATAAATTGGGCGCCGGCAGTAATCTTCTTTCTCAGTTTGTAATATTGGGCCATCTGCTCCGCTTCGGTTGTCTTGAAAGGAGAAACGACAGCTCCGGGGAAAAAATCGCTGGGTTGGTGACGGACGTCACCGTTGATTCCTGGATAAGTAAGTCCCCGGTTCATATTCGATATCAGTTGCAGGATATGAATTGGATCCAGATCAAAGACCGGGGCAGGTCTCCCCAGGTAGCCGGATACAGGGTAATCGCCGCTCATAACCAATAGGTTTCTGACCCCTGCCCGATCCCGTGCATAAAGTTGACTTTCGATTTGACTGCGGTTCTTATCCTTGCCGGTAAAATGGACGAGAGGCTCAATGCCGAGCTTTAGAATTTCGCTGCCCATGAAGTCGGCCGACATGGCCGGGCTGCCGCCCGGATTATCGGTAACGGTCAGGGCACAGATCTTTCCTCCTGAGGCGGCCTGTTTGGCCAGCGCCAGGGCCTTTTCCTGGGCTGCTTCTCTTGCACCTCTTCCCGGCACAAGTTCCCACGTGACCGGGAACTCGCGGGGATTCAATAAAGCCTCTTTAAAACGATTTTGCTGCATTGTATCCTCAGTTATTTAGTTTTTCCGGTAACAGAGCCTTTCAAAAAAATCTAAACCCCAGAATAAGGCATATCTGATTTTCGTCAGCCGCTCTTTGTTTTCGCCCCGGAAAATGGCATTATATAAAGTACTTGTCAATATCTTTTCTATCTAGCGGTTGCAGTTCTTGAATAAATTTGATATTTTAACAAGTGATGGATAGAACAAAAAGGCTTTTAAAGAAAATTATTTTTTGCCTGACTATTGTAGTAGCAGCTTTGGCATATAGCAATTGTTACGGCTCTGTGGAAATACTCAATGTTCGTTACTGGACGGCGCCTGATCACACGCGAATTGTCTTGGATGTGGATAACGAATCCGTTTGTGATGTTAAGGAAAGCGAAAACCTGCTTCTTTTAAATTTTAAGGATGCCTCCTTAAATAAATCTATACCACATGCAATCATCTTAAATAAACCGGGAATTAAAAAGCTTGTTTTTTATCGTGCTGATAAAGGCGGTGTGAAAATTGAATTAATTTTGGATAAACACCGGAAAGCGGAAGTTTTTAAGCTAAAGAAGTTTCAAGATAGACCTGACCGGGTTGTCGTGGATATATTTTTGCAGAAGGCTCCTGTGGAAGAAATTGCCGAAGAGCAGATGCCGATGTTGAAACAAAAAAAAATTATTGTAGTTGATCCCGGGCATGGTGGTGATGATCCGGGTGCTGTGGCCAGGAGGGGGGTTTATGAAAAAAATATTGTACTTTCGATTAGCCGGGAAATTAAAAAAGAAATTAATAAAATGCCGGGGTACCGCGCAATTTTAACCCGTGAGGGGGACTATTACGTTTCTTTTAACAAGAGGATGAAAATAGCTAAGAATTTAAATGCCAGCCTGTTTATCAGCATTCATGCGGATGCCGCCAGAAACCGTAAAGCCAAAGGCAGCACAGTGTATTGCCTATCAACCAGCGGCGCCAGCAATGAGGCCGCAAAACTATTGGCTAATAATGAAAACTTGTCGGATATAATCGGCGGTGTGCCTGGCAGTGAAGGCAAAAATGAATTCAATCCGATCATTTTAAACATGTTTCAAACAAATACAATTAATTTGTCGAAAACTTATGCCGAGACTTTAATAAATCATCTCAACAGAATTAATTCTGTAAAATATAAAAGTGTTCAAGAAGCTCCTTTTTACGTATTGAAGTTGCCCGATATTCCGGCAGTTTTAATCGAGACGGCATACATATCAAATCCGCAGGAAGAAAATTTGTTAAGAAACCGCGATTTTCAGAAGAAAATGGCAGTAGCCGTTGCCTCTTCAGTCAGAGAGTATTTATCCGGGACTGCTTCCATCAGTCCAAGCAATGATGCACTAAAAAATAAATATGAAATTCATGACGCAGGTGAAAAGCAAACGGTTAGAAAAAATAATAAAGAGATAACTACAATCTATTACGAAATAAAGCGTGGTGATACGCTTCATTCTGTGGCGCGGCATTTTAATACAAAAACCGCCGTTCTCTTGAAGCTCAATAACTTAAAATTAAAAGATCAGCTTTTTGCCGGCCGGAAAATTTTAGTGCCGGCAAGTAAAACAAGGGACAATGAGCTTGCAGCAGCGGGACAAAAAAATACGCATAGTAATTATAAAAGGCCGCCTAGGATTTATAAAGTGAAAAAAGGAGATACACTTTTTAATTTGGCCAAAAACAATTCCACAACTGTTCAAGAATTATGTAAGCTCAACAATATGAAGAGTAATGACCAGTTATTATATGGGCAAAAAATAAAGTTGCCCTAAATTGAAATTATTTCTTAGGAACGCAGGCGAGCATATCCTGCAGCTTGATTTCGGGGTGATGGTAGCGTTTTTTCTTTTCAGTGTTTTTGCCGTATTGGATTGCTTCTTCCGGACACCATTGAAGACAGGCAAAGCATTGTTCGCAATGATGCTGCCAGGCAGGCTTGTCTTCGGTCATCAATATATTTTGTACCGGACATACTTTTTCGCATATCCTGCAACCAGTGCATTTAGCGTCAGCCCAGAACGATTTATCCATTTTTGGTATTTGCGAAAAGGACATTCGATATAATGCCGAAAACAAAATATTTTGCCATAATGGTCCCTTGTCGGGTTTTCTTACTTCTTGCACTTTGATAATAGCTGAAATACAGCTGATTTTTTCGAGGGCTTCGGTGAATTTTTTCTGTTGCTTTTCTTGTGCCGGAGCACCTCCCCAAGGAATATAATTACTGGGCAATTCTATTGAAAATCCCGCAGAAATGTTGAGATTTCTTGCCTGCATTATCTTTTTTAATTGAAGCAGAATGGCGGCAACCTGGCCGGCATTAACTGCTATGGCGAAATAATATTTTGCCGGTTTCACTTCCAAACGATTGACAAAGTCAATGACCAGCGAAGGTATGCCCCAGATGTGCACAGGAAAAACAAGGCCAATATTTTCCGCTTGAGGATGAATTGACTCTTTGCCGCTAAGGGTCAGGGGATAAAGTTCAGTGTTTCCTAAATGCTCGGAGAGCTTTTTTGCCGTCCACAAGGAATTACCTGTTCCGGTATAAAAATAAATTAGAGTCTTCATTCGTTTTTCTTAAGGAGTAAGTTGCAGTGCCCGGTCATAGACACTTTCCGAAAATCCATATACTTGAGTTCTGTTGATAATTGCAAAGGGGGCATCTTCACTGTCGTCGATTTCCTTTCTTTGGGCCACGGCGTTTTTATCTCTATCCATATTGTATTCCTTAAAAGGCATTTTTTTAGATTTCAGGTATTCGCGCGCACTATCACAATCTTTGCAATCATCCTTGGTATAAAGAATTACTTCCGGTTTTTTATTCTTTTTTGACTTGAAATCTTTAAATGGCGCTTCTTGTTGTTCCTCCTCTTCTTGCTCTTGCTGAATGGAGGTTTTACCATCTTGATATTTATGAACTTCAACATTCGTAGAGGATTTGGTCTCGGGAGGCGGATAGTCTGTTATATGAACAGTTCCATTTTCATCTTCCCATTTATAAAAATCGGCGTTTGCCGTTCCACAAAAAACGAAAACCAATATTATCAAAATCAGTAGATATTTTGTCATAGCTGTCTCCCCGGGAAAGCTTATTTATTGAGGATTGACTTTTTCCTTTTTAGTCTCGGTGCCTCATTATACAGGCGAATGTGGGGTATTGCCAAGTCAAATTCCTGATTTTCAATATTAATTGAAACAATTATATTTTGTATTCTACCCGATTTGTTTATAAATTGCAATTTAATACATTGATTTTTGCCATATAAGGGTTATCTTAATATGCAAATGCCTAACAAGGAGTTATTATGTTTGGTCGTCCGGTAAGCCTGTTTAAAATTTTTGGCTTTGAAATTAAAGTTGATATTAGCTGGTTGATTTTAGCGGCTTTGGTAACTTGGTCGCTCGCCAGCGGTTTATTCCCTGAATATTACAAAGATCTCCCTCGTACTTATTACTGGTGGATGGGTGCAGCCGGCGCTGCAGGACTTTTTCTTTCCATTGTTTTTCATGAATTAGCTCATTCTCTTGTGGCCAGAAATTACGGTATTTCCATGAAGGGGATAACTTTGTTTATTTTTGGCGGTGTGGCCGAAATGGAAGATGATCCGCCTAATCCCAGAACTGAATTTTTCATGGCTATTGTCGGACCTTTGTCGAGCGCGGCAATTAGTTTATTTTTGTTTTTAATAATATTTTTGGGAAAGGATAGAAGCTGGCCGGTGACAATCAATGGAGTGTTGGCTTATCTGGCTTGGCTAAACATTGTTCTGGCAGTTTTTAATTTAGTTCCTGCTTTTCCGTTGGATGGTGGAAGGGTATTGCGTTCGGCATTGTGGAATTGGAAAAAAAATTTACGCTGGGCAACGGCCATTGCCGCGAAAGTGGGATCAGGCTTAGGAATTACATTAATAATCCTCGGAGTAGTTTCCATATTCATGGGCAATTTCGTCGGTGGTCTGTGGTGGTTTATGATTGGATTATTCATACGGTCTGCCGCGCAAAGATCTTATCAGCAACTTTTAGCGCGCGGTCTTTTTCACTCCAAAAAAGTAAAAGACCTGATGGTAAAGAATCCTCTGACGGTGCCGCGTTCTATATCACTTACGGAATTCGTTAATGAGTATGTATATAAACACCATTTCCAAATGTACCCGGTACTTTCATTGGGGAGATTGGCCGGCTGTATTTCCGTGAACCAGGTGGCATCGATTCCACATGAAGAATGGTCGATGCAAACGGTAGGGGCCATTGCCATGCCTTGCAACGAAGGAACGACGGTCGGGCCGGAGGAAGACGCCAACAAAGCATTAGAAGTTATGAACCGGACAGGTAATGGCCGGTTGATGGTTGTGGATGGGGATCAGCTTGTGGGCATTATCGCACTTAAAGATATGCTGACACTTTTGTCCCTGAAAATGGAACTAAACGATTTAGAAAAAAGCAATTAAAGGGGGGGGAAATAGCATGATTTGCAATGTAGGGAAGATGGATAAAATTATTCGTTGGATTATTGGTATAGTAATAGCTGCCCTTGGTATATATTATAAGAGTTGGTGGGGACTTTTGGCTATCATTCCAATAGCGACAGCGATCTTTGGTTTTTGTACTCTTTATGTCCCCTTCAAGATTAATACCTGTAAGAAGGGATAGTAAAAGATTGTTCAATCCTGCGATAATGAGAACAAGGTGCATGTAAGACCACCGAGAGGTAATCGGCTAACGAGTATTTATGGCAGGGCCTGGCGGGTGGGGTAAAGGTATTTTTCCGTGTGTGTTTTACGGGGGAATTTAATATACGGCCTGATTTTCTGGTTGATATTTTTGCCAGTGCCGTCATAGTTGAGGGTGACAACGGGAATCCCCGTGTATTCTTCGATACGCGGCGCCATTGCCTCTGTAATCAAGCCGGCACAGCAAAAAGCGGGATTGGTCTGCACGAACAAAGATATATCGGGGTAATGGCGAACCAGCGCAGCAATTTTGAGCAGGTTGTCGGCGGACTCTCCGCACTGTTGTACTTTCACATTAAATACATCATATATTTGTTTGTAGTGAATATCGGTTCCCAGAGAAGGTTCATGGAGAAGCTCGTTGAATAATTTATAATAGCTTTTTTCCAATTGATTCACTAGGGTGATCAGCGTCTTGGTATAGATGACATCGAGGAATTCTCCTTCCAGAAACCAGCGCCGCATATAAGGATTGGCGATAATCTTAGCGAATTCATTAAAGGGGGTAGTTATCACTTCGCCGCCGTATTCTTCGATGCAATGAATCAGGTCTTGATTGAAGACGTCATTATCCCGGGCGTACAAATCGCCGAAGATCGCAACCTTAGGACGTTTTTCGGGAAGTGTTTCAATCTTTTTAAAAAGGCTGATAACTTTGGCCACATCATCGTCCTTGTTTCTACCGCCCAGCAAGGTATTGTAGAGAATATTCAGTGACTGGGCGATGACTTTGTCCGTCATTCCTTTTTCTTTTTCATAAGGCCTTATCTTACAGCCTATTTTTCGCAGCATTCCGCCGAACATGTACGCAAAGTAAGCTTCGATTGACGCCTGGATGGAGATATCTTCCATAGAGATATTTCCGACATAAACTTCTACCTTCTCTAAGCCGTTGCCGGTTGATTCCAGAATACCCTTGATCATTTGCGGATACATGCGAATGTTGCAGGCAACGTGGCTTTCAAAGCACCAGACAGCAGTTTGCGCGGGATCAAGAATGTTTTCTTCAATATAATCCATGTAACTTTGCGCGATAAGATTGACCGGAAGGCATTGTCCCGTATTTGTCCGCAGACCGCGTTGAATTACTTTTTCGGTCAGTGGCGCCAAGCGCGCATCAATTCCCTCTTTAATAAATACGGCTTCCACTAATTTTGAGTTGAGCGGATCAAAATCGGGGAAAAGCAATGTCTTATCTTTTATTTTATTTACACTCTCTGAATTCAGGGGCAGCACGCGGGAGGAAACCAGGCAAAGAGTTTTATCTTTATTGTGATTGCGAAACGACCGTACGGCAGCCTCAATGCGGGTTTCGTAACCGACATTGGAATCATGTTCATCGAGCTCCAGGATCAGATAGGGTTTGCCGTATTTGTCCATGATGCGTTTAAAATATTCGCTGGTGAATGAATCGGGACTGCATTTAAACGATGTTACATAAACCGGATAAAGCCCCCGCGTGCGTGCTGTATAAAGAGCGGCCTTTAAAATTCTGGCCGCATAGTTCCAGTGTAATCTTTTAAGCAGCGGATCAATCTCGGATAAATCATTGTTATCAACGGGCAGCATATCCTGATAGAAGGCTTTGATATTGAGATTGCCGAAAATATCCGGTATCCCTTTATTCATCGTATTTTGTAACAACGAGTATGGCCTGCCGAGCAGTGCCACACTTATATCATCATTGGGGGGTATTTCTCGTTGGTAAATATTGAGTAGCTTTTCGAGACCGTCGTTATAAAACGAAAGCGCTGCTTCATAAGCATTATAAATTTCCCAGTAGCTGGCTTTCAAAATGGGTTTCAATAAGGAGAACATTTCGATCCGTGATTGGAAGGAATAATGATCAATAACGGGCATGATTACTTTCTTTTTCCAATGCAGGCTTTTGATGCCGGCCGCGAGAGTCGCCGCGAACTGTGTATAGTAGCAGTAATACCTGTAAGCTTCTTCTTTTGGCTTCGTTGCTTCCAGATAGACGGGAAGGAAAATATAATCGCATTTATCGGCAAGATTTTGCACATGACCAAAAAACGCATTCATCGGGGCACAGAATTCAGCTCTGGAAATTTTTTTGCCGGACTTAATCGCATTTTTAAAATTTTCATCTGTTATTGTCTCTACGTCGAGTGTGGCGAAAAAATGTTTCCATAAAGGCATTTCTTCAGCAAGATAAAGCGCGTTGGGAATACCTATCTTTACCAGCTTCTTGA
>JBEKMF010000049.1:0-15132 GCA_050008655.1 Smithellaceae bacterium | reverse complement strand
CAAAACATAATTATCCATTGAAGTATAGCAGCACAAGCGACAATTCCGGTAATCCATATGAGATGGCGATTATTCGTAGTTTCTTTTTCTTGATAATTGGCGGTTTGTTCAGCACTTTTCTTGCTCTCTGGGGTATCTTTTATTTTGATGATAATAGGAGATTTGTCCGAGCCGTATTTATTTTCACTGGATTTATAATTTATCTTTTTAGTTTGTTGCAGTGGTGTCTGCCCACTTTTTTGGAGTGATTCTTGTGAATAAACACTTATCCCTATTAGGAGAAAAAATATTAAGGAAAACAGAAGGCTTATTTTCTTCATACTTATACATAACAAATTTTTTAAAATTAGTGTAGCAGATTCAAAATATAGAGAAGTTCAACTATGCTTTGTCAAGTGAACAATTCCGTAAAAAAATAACAGGGTGGGAAGAATAAACGGGATAGGCGTGAAATGGCTGTATTTGTGATTAGCTGAATATGTGTGTTGCTTATGAAGCGGCAAGCGACGTGCTGCAAGCCTCGGAGCGATAGCGGAATAAGCGGCACACTTTTTCAGCGGATAGAATCACAAATGTGCTTACAGCCGTATCACGTCTATACCAACCTCAAGCAGGGTGGGAAATCGTTTGTATATTCGTACAAAGAAATAAAAGCATAATAATGATGAGTAACTGGGCAATCAAAATAAATGCGCTATGACGCGGCAATCGGGTGTTTGTGCTAAGCTGAAACAGGAGAAGGGCCGGCCGGCTTTTTGGGCTAGTTTATTGAATACTGGATGAAAGATGCAAAGAATTGACAGTTTATTTTTTGTTATTGTAGAAGCAGGATAACTTCCTGAAATCGTTAACTTACTGCATTTCATATTTATACTAGATTATTAATGGAAATGGTGATATTAAAAAAAAGGTATGTAAAAGCAAGCTCAAATAATAGTTCCAAAACCCTTTAAGACTAAATGAGGGTATTATGTGGACTGATTAATGAAACCCCGTTATTCAAAAGAGAGCGGGGTTTTGTTTTTTGACCGATTAAAAGGAGGTAAAAAAATGATAAGAAACGGAATAGTAATAGGTCTTCTTATTTCTTGTGTCGCAGTCTTTTCAGGTTGTACTGCTGCACAACACGCATCCAGTACACAAGAGGGACTGCAAGGTGATCGATTAACAGTGGGAACAGTGCAGAAAGAGATTAAAAAGGGTATGTCTGGTGCGGAGGTGGCACAAGCGTTAGGATCTCCCAACATTGTTTCTACGGATGAACAGGGTCGTGAAGTATGGATATATGACAAGATATCTACTGATAGAGTTCAATCTGAAAGTTCAGGCTATGGTACGTTGATTTTGTTTGGTTATCGAGGAAGTGCAGGCTCATCTTCGACAAGTCAGCAAACACTAACGATCATTATCAAATTTGACAATAATAAAAAGGTTCGTGATTTTGCATACCATTCATCGAGGTTTTAAGGGGGAGTACTATGAGAAGGCTTTTACCTTTATTCCTTATTGGCACTTTAATTATGATTGGATGTCGCACAACTCCAAAAGATGCTTTAACTTTAAGTCCCGAATCTCTTGCACAGCGCCAAATGCAGACGAGAAAATATGAAACAAAAGACGAAGCAAAGATTCTCGCAGCCTGTGCCGGCCTTCTTCAAGATACGGGGTTTAATATAGATGAGAGCGAAACTAAACTCGGTGTTATTACTTCTTCCAAAATGCGAAGTGCCGTAAGTGCAGGTCAGCAAGTTGCAGCGGTTTTAGTTGCTATTCTTGCCAGAAGCTATATGCCTACTGACAAACAGCAAAAGATGCGTGCTTGTATCACCACACGCCCCGTAGGAGAGAGCGGAGAATATATAGCTGTGAGAGTAACATTCCAAAGAATTGTATGGAATACGCGAGGGCAAGTCACACAGTCAGAAAGTTTAAATGATCCACAAATATATCAAGAGTTTTTTGATAAACTATCGAAATCTATCTTTCTGGAGGCACAAGCAATATGAAAATTAAATCTGTTTTATTTTTGATTGTGTTTTCGTTGTTTGTTGTAGGCTGTGCAACTACGCAACAACGGCTTCTCGACTCAGATTCCAGTCAAGTCCAATTGCGGAGCATTCAAACCCGAGCTTTTGATACAACAGATAAAGAAAAAACTTTGAGAACTGTTATAGCTACTCTCCAAGATTTGGAATTTGTAATTGATAAGGCTGATGCAATTCTTGGAACAGTCAGTGCTACAAAATTAAACCGTTACGCTTTACGTATAACAGTTACTGTAAGACCAAGAGGAGAAACTCAGCTTTTAGTTCGTGCAAGCGCACAATATAATCTAGATCCTATTACTGACCCTCAACCATACCAGCAATTCTTTACAGCACTTGAGAAAGCAATGTTTTTAACTGCTCATCAAGCTGATTAAGACAGATAACTAGTCAAAAGAAAAAATTCAAGTTATGATTAAAGCAATACGGCAGTTTGACCTCAGTGACATTTATATAAAACCGGTTATCCGCGAATTATTGGAAGGATATGAGGAATAAGGGGTCTCTCCTCGCAACGGGAATAAAGCCCGATAAAGAGACTTTATGCCGCGTGATACATTTTCATTTGTCCCTTAAGGTTGTGTCTTCACGTGTATCAGCGGTAAGCCCAGATGGCGGCGACGCGTTTCTCCTTTGAGTTGAGTCTGTTCCCTGACAGTAGCTTTGCCGCGTCGTCCTTTACCCAATTCTTCAATCAAATGGGAGCACCCCAGATGTAATGTGTGCTTGCCGAATTTCTGTCCCAGTTCATCGGCGACATTGTAAAGAGCTTTTATTTTTTCGGCCTGCACGGGATCGTCAAAAAGAGTGTATTGAGTGTTCGTATCCGGTTTCAGATCGAGCAGAACAACTCCGGTGGAGCGGTAAATATCTTCCGGCCGGTAACAGGCCTCAAAAAGGTTGCGGATGATGCCGGAGAACTCCAGCGGGCAGGCGCAAGGACGCGAGAGCTTTGCTTCACTACCGACCGTATTGAAGTCATTCTTCTTCAAAAATACGACGATATTCAGTGGTGCCAGAAAATACCGCCGGGCTTTGATGCAGGCCGATTCCATATTACGCATGAGATGGGCAAAAAGATAGTCGGCATTGGCCGTAGGCGGCGCAAAGGTTTTGGTTTTACTGATCGAGGCATAGGAGCTTTTTTCTTCCGCTGTTACGGGATAAACTGAATCGCCGCGTAATTCCCGCCACGTCTCTACGCCGGGCTTGGTGAATTTTCGTAATACCGTTTTTTCGGGCATCTGGGCGAATTCCAGCGCATCGTGAATACCCATTTTCGCCAGATAGTTGGTGGTGGCATTGCCAATACCCCAGATTTTTTCGACGGGAAGATTGCGCAGATATGACGCAATATCTCTTCCTTTGATTATTGTCATACCGGATGGCTTTAGGTGTTTGGAAGCAACTTTCGCCAGTACTTTGGTGATACTTAAACCCACCGAAACAGTTATGCCCAGCTCTCTTTCGATTTGTTTTTTCATCGCCAGCGCGATTTCTTCATAGGAAGAATGCAGGGCACGGCGCATGCCGGTAATATCGGCAAAGGCCTCGTCAATGGAATATTCCTCGACGTCGGGAGTAAAGCGCCTCATGATGCTGAACATCCGCCGCGAAAACAAACTATAAGTTTCATAATCCGATGGAAGAATAATTAATTGAGGACAAACCTTGCGCGCCTCCCGAAGGGAGACGCCGCGCTTAATGCCCAGCTTCTTGGCCGGATAGCTGGCGCAAGCGACAATCCCGCGTTCGCCGCCGGTGATCAGGGCTTTTCCCTTGAGCTCCGGGTGGATAACTTCTTCACAGGAAGTAAAGAAAGCATCGCCGTCGATATGGGCAATTGCCCGCGGCCAGGAATGCAGGCTGAATAATAATTCGTTCATATAAATTTCTCTTTGTGTTTTATCCCGGGTTCGGCAGTTGACTAGCTTTCGTTCTTTCGCCTTATATAGAACGATCGTTCTATTGTCCAGAGAAATTTTCATATCTATCTAAATTGCTATTTGTTATTATTTGATAAGAACGGAGAAGACTAATATGTGCGGCCGGTTTGCTTTAGTATCTGATTTGGCAAGCATCGAGGAAAAATTCGATATCCGGAAAATTTCTGCTGAATTTAAACCGGACTGGAATGTAAGTCCGGGGCAGTATATCCCTGCCGTTATTAATCGAGAGAGTCAAAACGAACTGGTGTCCTTTCTCTGGGGACTTATTCCTTCCTGGGCTAAAGATCCCTCGATCGGACAGAAGATGATCAATGCCAGGGCGGAAACAATTCAGGAAAAACCAAGCTTCAGGGACGCATTCAAGAACAGAAGATGCTTAATTATTGCCGACGGTTTTTATGAGTGGAAAGAAAACGGCAAGAAAAAAATCCCCTTATATTTTTATCTTAAATCCGGGGAGGCCTTTGGCCTGGCCGGGCTGTATGAGACGTGGACAGCACCGGACAAGTCTCCGATTAATACCTGTACGATCATCACGACTGGTTCGAACCAATTAATACAGTCATTTCATGACCGGATGCCGGTGATTGTTCCCAAGGAGAAGGAGCAAATCTGGCTCAGCGATAAGACGGCTGACAAATCCATGCTGCTTTCAGTATTGAAGCCATACCCGGCTGAGGAGATGGCGTATAAAAGCGGCATGGGACCGAAATTCGCTCAAAGTGATTTATCCCCATGAAAGTATGCTGGTTATCGAGTTCACCTATACTCAATAGAAGCTGGACGCTAAAAAAATGATGATTACCGATTGAAAGGGTTAATATCACCATAGAAAACTTAGCACAGAAATATGTTCCCATTAAATCTCTATTCTCGAAGATCGATCATGTTCAGGCACTATACCTATTCATCTGATCCACCTTTTCCAAAACCATCTTTAACATTCTATGCCTTTTGTTTGTGGAAGGCTTAGCCTCTTCAGCTGATGGTTTAATCCTACCTGTACACAAAACTTTTCCAAAAGAGTTGCTTGATTAGTGAGTATGAACAATGTCCCCAACTACTTCAAATATTTTCCAATAAGAATTAGCCTTTTAGACAAAAAAAGCGCTCCGGATTGAAGCGCCCCTTTTGTTGGTAATAAGTCATATTTTACTTTTCGCCTCGATATCTTTTTGAACGTAGCGTGTTATTAGTGATGAATAATAACACCTAAATTGTAAATATCAAAACAAAGAGCCAGCATTTAGCCCACGTCTATTTCTCTATGGCTACGAACTATCGTTCGTAACTTAGCTATTTGTAGCCAATATTATATTGACATACAAGACTGACAGTTTTATAGTTTTAAACTGCAGATGCAAAGTCTTATCAAAATACTCTTTAACAACGAATGCGAAGTGATTTTTAGGTTTTATACAAGATACATAAAAATATTTTTTGGTGGACCGAAGAGATTACAGGCTGACCACGCCTCAAGCATGGAGGGCCAGACTGGCTGGAAAGGATGAAACTATGAAAGACCTGGATACATTGAAACGCCTCGGCGCTGCGGATGGTTTCCGAGAAACAGTGCTTAGCGTTAGGAAGGGTCTTAAGGAAGTTAAACAGACGGCGCATAATGCAGCAACGAGTTATGTTACTGCTCGCCAGACCCTTGACGCGGCGGCTTTTCATCTCCGCGAGCTGAAATCGGGGCGCGGCGCACTGCTTGCTCAAATTAGCGGCGCCAGTATCTATGAATTCTGGTTCGAGTTTGTAGGCTACTCCGGGCCAGCCAAGGGAGCATCTGCACGACTGACGCAGCACGGTGTCATTCAGCAAGTTAGCAATGTGACGGGAAAAACAAAAGGCGGCTTGGGTGGAGCCGCCGTGGGCGGACTGGTCTTTGGTCCTGCGGGCGCAATAGTTGGTGCGGTCGCGAGACGGAAAACTATCGTCAAAACCAATGTGCAAACCGTGGACAACCGCACATTCGAGCTGGAGCTCACAGTTCCTGGATTCGCCTGGTCAACGATAGCGGGGCCGGAAGCAGAGGCTGCCTTTCGAATGTTCCGCGATATCGTCAACGCCAGAGGAACGAGTTCGGATGACATTAAAGCGTTTATTGCTAAACAAGAGGACTTTGTGAGACGCAAACAGGAAATCGCAGGGGCAGCAGGGGATGCATTGAAGTCCAGCGACGAACTCGTTCTCCAAGGGAAGGCAAGCTATGATGCAATGTGGGACAAATATATGGCGCTGCGCCTCCCCGTGCTACTTGACCTCCGAGCGCGATGGGACCGCAGTGGGCTACTGCTTAGATTGATCACAATAACCTTGGGTCCCCTAATGATGCTCGCCTGGGTTGTCTGTTTTTTGCTTTCGGTCATCTCCTCTGCGCCTGTGCCAGGAGAACTAGCGCCCACTATCGTATCTCTATGGGCAGCGATTCTAGTCGGTGCGGCTATCTTCTACATCATCAAGGTAAGACTACTAAAGTGAGCAACTGACACGTTAAGCCATTTAGCAAAGGAGATAAAAATGAAAAAGACTCTGTTAGTTTTATATATTTCTTTATTTGTAGCAGGTTTGGTGCTTGCTGGGTGTGACAAGCCTAAGCCTGAATGGGTTGACCTGGGACCTGACACGAGTTATGATCATATATGGTCGGTTAACATTGGGTCCATTACGAAGATACAGAAAGAAGCAGTTGACAACAACATTCGGATCAATAGTTCTGCACCAATAAAAAGAGATGTATACGCAGTTTGGGTAAAAGTAGAACCAGGGAGCCGACCCAGTACAATATGGAAAAGACGGAGTAAGGATGGTAGAAAATTACAATACTATATGGACCGATACTTTGTTGATTTGGCAAACCACGAAATAGCAAGGGTCGAAGAGGTTCTTTATTTCGGACCAGGTTCTGCCCAATCTCTATATGCGGGGGAAGGCTTTGAAGGTGTCGTACCAGGTTCTCAGGGCGATGACATGTTCAAAGTCGTGGTGAAATACAGGTGAATATACTAAAAAGGTGTATGGTGTTGTTGGCGGCTCAAAGGCCAAAAATGGTGGAGGTGGCTGGATAGATGATGTAGAAAAAGACAGGTTTGAATAAGGAGCAAATTAACATGAAAAAGAAAATTATAACGCGTTAGACGGTAACATCCTGTGGCATTCTCCTATGGCACAATGGCAAAATCAAAAAAATACATAATCAATACATGGGTGCTAAAAAGTTCCAAACAGAGGCTTTACGATATGATATAAAGACCATGATTCCTGAATGGAATTTATCAGCATGAAAATATTTAAAGAGGGCATCACTAATGGGCAGAAGTTATTTGTCGTTGCAGTTATTTTAATCGCCGTCGCTGTCCTTGTATTTGTTCTGCCGAAAATACTTGATTTTGTGTAGGGAATAGGAACGCAGGGGGTATGGATTACGGTGGGTTTGGCGATAGCAGGAGCGATCGTCTCTATTAGGGATTTCAAAAAAAACCATAATTAAACCATGGCAAGGAAAAAAGGCTGGGGAGTTTTTACAGTCCCTAAAGAGAGGAAAAGCAATTAGTGACGGCAAAGAGGTAATATATAAATTAAAACTTCGACTCATTGAAAGCAGCAAATCGTCAACCTCAACGAAAATGCAGGATTTCAAAACGTAATCATTGATGTTATTTCTTCGATAATTATGATAATAATGTGAACGTATAAATGGAGGTGATATGCGCAAAATTATCGTTTCCATCTTTCTTGTTTTGATTTTTCTTTATTCCCCGGCAATTGCCGAAATCATTACAGTTACGCACACAATGAAGCAACCATTCGGGGGCAGCCAGTCTGCCGATGATGCCCTGATTTCCGGCATTGCTAAGGCTAAAAGGGAGGCTCTGGAAAAGGCGGGGAAATATATTGAAAGCCTCACCGTTGTCAAAAACACGAAGATGGAGAAGGATGAAATTCTCGCTTTAACAGCCGGTGTTCTCAAGGCGGAAGTTATTTCTCAAAAGAATTACAAAACAGATGATGTCGACGGCCTTGAGATTATTGTCAATGTCGTTGTGGACACCTCTGTTTTGGAAGAAAAGGTGAAAATACTTCTGCAGAAAAAAACCTACCTGACACAACTAAAAGATACTCAGAAAAGAGAAAAGGAACTTCTCCAGAAGGTCGTTCAACTCGAAGGGGAAAACAGAAAACTTTCGTCAAATAAGGAGAGTGCCGAAAAATTAAAGGAGCAATTCCAGCAAGCATCCCAGGGCCTCACGGCTCTGGAATGGTTTAATAAAGTAGACGCATTATGGAATAGGGATAAGTGTACCGATCCCCAAAAGGCTATCGAATATTTAAGCAACGCTATTAGACTGCAACCGGATTATGCTTATGCTTACAGGAGCCGGGGGGTCGTTTATGTTATTCTTGGCCAACATCAGCGTGCTATCACAGACTTTAACGAGGCCATACGCCTAAAGCTAGATTTTGCAGAAACCTACTTCATACGGGGGTTTGCTTACGGACTGCTCGGCCAGTATCAACGGGCCCTTGAGGACTTTAACGAGGCCATTCGCTTAAAACCAGATTTCGCAGAAGCCTACGTCATCCGGGGGAATGTATACAAAGAACGCGGTCAGTATCAGCGTGCCATTCCAGACTATACTGAGGCTATACGCCTGAAGCCAGATAATGCCGCAACATACAACGATAGGGGGATCGCTTACTATAACCTAGGCCAACATCAGCGTGCCATCACAGACTATAACGAGGCTATTCGACTAAAACCGGATCTTTCTGAAGTCTACAGCAACCGGGGAATTGTTTACGATGAATTAGGCCAGTATCAACGGGCCCTTGAGGACTATAACGAGGCCATTCGCTTAAAACCGGATAATGCTAATGCCTATAACTGTCGTGGCTATACTTATAATAACCTAGGCAAGCATGAGCGTGCCATCGAAGATTATAACGAGTCTATACGCCTGAAGCCGGACAATGCCGATGCATACACCAACCGGGGGATTGCTTATAACAACCTAGGCCAGCATGAGCGTGCCATCGAAGATTATAACGAGTCTATACGCCTGAAGCCGGACAATGCCCATGCATACAGCGACCGGGGGAATATTTACGACCACCTCGGTCAGTATCAGCGTGCCATCGCAGACCATAACGAGGCTATACGTCTGCAACCGGATTATGCCGAGGCCTACAACAACCGTGGGAATGTTTATCATAACCTCGGCCAACATCAACGTGCCATTACAGACTTTAACGAGGCCATCCGCCTGAAGCCGGATTATGCCGAGGCCTACAATAGCCGAGGGGTTGCTTACGATGACCTCGGTCAATATCAGCGTGGTATTACAGACTTTAACGAGGCTATACGCCTTAAGCCGGACAATGCCAACGCCTACAACAACCGGGGATATGCTTATTTAATGCAAGGCAACAAACTGGGCTGTCGTGATGTACAAAAAGCGTGCGCATTGGGAAACTGCAAAGCATTAGAATGGGCAAAACTCAAAGGACTCTGCCGTTGATTAAGGTTTGTGCTATATTTAAGCCGTAAAGTTGAAATGAGAATTTCGGACATTAGGACTCACGAAAACATAGCTGCGTTTTTATGATCTTAATTTCCAACTTTTGGATGAAATATGCAAAATTTACACAAAAAAATTGGCAGTAAATTATTAATTATAACAGTTATTTTTGTTATTTTCCTGATATATCTATTTAATGAAAAACCCTCCAATTCTCCCACGGCAAGTAAGTCTATTGAGCTGTCCCCTAGTAACCAGCCCAATAGTACTAGCACAGTTGCAGCAACGAGATCTGATCATAGCGATGAGATAATCCAGGTCGATTCAGATACTCTCATAAATGCGTATCGGACCGATGAAGAGTCGGCAAATGAGCAGTATGAAAACAGACTGGTTGCCGTCACTGGAACTATTTCAGGTATCGTCACAACCCCAGACGAGGTGCTTATGAAAGCCTATCAAAGAGGAATGGTTCCTGATGCTTTTTTTATCGTTATGGGTGGGCCGCTTCCTTCTTCTGCGGCGCAAGCGATGCAGAACTCTGGGCTTATGGCCTTTTTCGGACAAAGATATGCAGCTATCGCCGGACAATTGGCAAGAGGGGAAACCGTCACTGTTGTCTGTAAGTGTAACGGCAAGATGATCAATGCAATTCATTTGGGAGAGTGCGCACTACAAACTCCGCGTCCTGTAGAAGCGGAAACGGATAAAAACTCCGCCCAAGGAAGCCGGGAATGACGGCAGGTTCATTGCCAATAACGATGAGAAGGTCGAAGATACTCGGACAAATCTGATATGGGCAACGAAGGATAATGGGAGCGATATAAACTGAATGGACGCCAAGTCCTATTGCGAGAATTATCGAGGAGGGGGTTATACGGATTGGCGGATGCCGACACAGGATGAACTAGCGGGACTTTATGACAGCACAGTAACAAATAGAAATGTTCCTTCCGGCAGATGTAGTGGCGACTATCACCTGACCAACTTGATCCATTTGACTTGTGGCGTCCCGTGGGCATCAGAGATTCAAAGTTCCGGTGCTGCTAGTTTCAATTTCAGCAATGGCAAGCGGCTCTTGGATCTCCAGTCGAGTTCAGGTTTCCGCCGAGCGCTCCCGGTGCATTCCGGACAGTAGCCTATTTGGACATTTTGTTCTAGTATCATCGAATCGTTGTTTTACCCCTATTCAACTCAAAAATGTTGGGAGACTGAGAAAGCAAAAAAGAAGGAGGGTAATTATGAAGAAAATGTTATTTAAAACAGTCGTACGGCTGTTCATACCACTTGCTTTGCTGATAGTTTTCACATCTCACCATTCTTTTGCTGGATCAATGGATAATACATTATGTGAAGTAATAGTTAATCGTAATGGCACTCCTAGACTCGTAAGAGATATGGGTGGACAATGGACAAATCCCGTACTTGTGTTTTCTAATAAAAATATAAATGTCTATACCGGAAGTGATACAATAACAGGGAATTTATTCTGGGGGAATATATATGGAGATTTTCTCGGAACTGGAAATTTTACCGCACAATTATATATTGAGGTAAAAGACAAAAAATTGCGTAAAAAAATAGCTGAAACGCTGAAATTAGATATTTCAAAACAACCATCGCTGGCGATGATCGGACACCCCGATCTTTTCACCTATCTGGTAGATTACGCTTTTTTTGACATGAAAAACAATATTGTTTCTCTACGAAAATGGGAAAAATTTTTAGACCGCGACGGTGATCTTATTATGCTAAGAAACGCACAGGAGAATATCCCCCTAGACAATAAGTCTGACCACAAACTAATAGCGAAGGGTATTATCTCTGCTCTGAATAAAGCAAAAAACGATCCTGAGATTGCAGATAGGATAAGGGATATGCAGAAATACGGAAACAATATGACTGATGTCTCGCGCAATGACGCGCTTCGCAATTTTATGATAACGAAAGAGCAAAAGCCTATGCCAATAGGAAAGACCGATTTTGTGGACAAAACACAAAAAGCTATTGAGATCCCAAAGGATATCGAATATCTGAATGAAGCTATACGCCTAAAACCGGGTGATGCTGAAGCATATGTCAACAGAGGGCATGCTTACGCTAAACTCGGTGAATACCAACGTGCCATTACAGACTATAACGAAGCCATACGCCTAAAGCCAGATTTTTCCACGGCCTATAACCACAGGGGTATTGTTTATAATAACCTTGGCCAGTATCAACGAGCTATAGAGGATTATGCCGAAGCTATACGCCTGAAGCCAGATTATGCCGAAGCCTACCACAACAGGGGGGGGATTTATTTTGTTCAGGGCAACAATGAGCTATGCTGCCGTGATGCGCAAAAAGCGTGTGATTTGGGAAGCTGCGAATTGTTAAAAGGAACTGAAAGAAAGGGCATGTGCCGTTGATTTAGGTTTGTACTATAAAAATAAAGGGGACATACAATTTTAAAATGATTTCCATGTCTGTTATGCTGAGATTTAATGTTTAGGTTTTTATACAAAATACATATAAACACCGTTAGGCCTATCAATGGTTGAATTTAAATTCACTCGCGGTGATACCAGGCGTATCAGCAATTGGTCGACGGACGATTTGGAAGATCCGGTTAACCAAATTAATATTCTCCATACGGCATTGGATCAAAAGATGCGTTCTGGCCAATTCAAGTCTGTGTCAGAAGCAGCAGGGCATATATACTCCTCGGTGTTTGGCGCAATGCGTCTCGCAAAAGAAGTTCAAGATGCTCCTAGGGTCAAGCTCCAAGGGCTCTTCTTCAGGGCTCTCCCCTACGAATCGGATCTACCACCCGAAGATTTTGGTCCACTGCCGCGACAACCAAGGAACCGATTCAACTCTGAGACGGAAAGGGCTCTATATATAGCTCGCACTGATCGCATACTTGTGGGGGAACTTGCCCAGACGAATCCAGTCAAAGTTCTCTGGGCTCAAAAATTTGAGGTACCCTCGTCTCATTTTCTTGTGCTCATGCTTGATCCAGATTCAGTTAAAGATTTCCCGTGTCTTAATCATCTAATGCTTCTGTCTGAAAGGCCACGAAGTGAAGAGCCACTGGACCCATATGTGGCAACTCAGTTTCTGCGCGTTCTTTGCGACGCACACGGGATTGATGCAGTTGCGTACCCTACCGTTACGGGATCATATCCCATGGATTCTCAGGCAATTAACGTTGCCGTGTTCTCTGAAGCAGCCATACAAATAGTCCTTGCGGGAAGGAAAGATGCCCCATATTGCATCTCGACACCAGCCTAACTAGGCGCGTGAGCTTGGTTGTTAGGGCCATGAATGAAGAGCAATAAATAATAAAGGGGCAACTTATTATCCTTAATCTGTTGAGCCGTTGTTTTTGCACTACTCTCCGTGAGCACTAGGGGATGAAAGGCAAAGGAGGTATTTTTAGCAAGCACTTCTGCCGTGGCTTCTGGGTTCATTCTATTAGCAAGACTTTCAATTCTATTAAGAATGAAATAATAGATACTATCGTTGACGCAATATATCCGAACCCGGCGAGCCTATTTGCGGCACGAGTTTTAAAGTTGTAATCGTTTATATAGCTATTGTATTCCTTTATGAATTTGTCCACCCGTTCTTCATTGGCTTCTGCTTTTGAGTTATAGAAATTCACACCCAGCTCCTTTTTTTCAACATGTATATCTAAGAGAGGATGTTGTTTTCTTGATTGAACAAAATGATAAAATGCAAGACAACAAAATATAAATGCGAACAGTGCCCATATTAACGCAAGATTTGTCATTTTTCACTTCCTCTTTTTTCTTTCTAAATTTATTACACATTACTTTAATGAATTTTTTATTGCTCATTCACCTTTTTATTTTCCTCATCCCTGTTATTTGATTATTTCCGATTGAAATGTTGTGTGAATTGGGAAAACAAGAAAAACAACATTTCAGGAAGTAATGTTTAGCCTCAAACAATTCATGTTTTGGATTTAATCATCGAGGCCTGAACTCTTTTCATTTCTTCTAACAATTCTTGCTTGAAAATTAAGCCCTTTTTATCAAGAAGATTAATCAGGGCTTCTGATTGAATCACTCCGGACATCAGCAATTCTTTAAAGTCTACAATTTCTTTAGGGTCAAGTTTTTTGGCCATTTTTACTCTCTTCCTAAATAAGAATCAGAGTGATTCTTGTGTTTAGACCAATTCATCAAAAACTGGCTGGCCAGTTCTTTTGATTTGAGAATTAATAGATTCTCAGCATTATTATATTCGGCTGCTTTGGTAAAATTAAAGCTGCCGGTGATCACCGTTTCTTTATCAATCACCATAATCTTATTGTGGGCGATTGCATGTATGCTATCAATATAGGTTGGAATACCGGCATTAGTTAAAAACGTAGCCGAAGTGTATCTTTCTTTTTTCTGACTCTTATCTAAAATAACTTCAACTTTAATGCCTCTCTTGTATGCTTCGACCATGGCTTTGGCTATTGGCGCCGAAGTAAAAGAATAGGCCTGAACAGATATTTCAGATTTTGCTTGTCTTATTTCATTGACGATGGCTTGTGTGCAGCCGCCATTGGGGCTGAAATATACTGCGCCGGAAATGTTATGAAATGCATTATCAGCGAAAGCCGTAATAGAAAAAATTAGTAGTAGAATAAATGTTAAGAGAAAATATTTAGTCTGATTTTTCATGATAATTATTCCTTATTTTTTAATTGATTTATTCTGTCGCGAATGCAGGCAACAAGAGTTTCGAGATGTTTATCCAGCAGCCAGAGAAGAAAGTTAAGATCGGAACGCCCTTTCCGCGGCAGCTCAATATTAGCGCAATTTGCTAGTTTGTTTTTATAGTAAAGAATTAGATAATTGACAATAAGTAAATACGGTTGGGTATTAACAGATATAGTTGATAAGTCCGAAGGTCAAGCTTTAAACTTTCCCGCGGCATCAGTAAGCATCATTACGGCGTTTAATATCCAGAACAAAGACTAACAATTTACCGGCATCTATCGTATAAAATAATCTGTAATCTCCGATGCGATAGCGGTAGGTATCTTTCCATTCACCTTTTAATCTTTTGATGTTATTGCCAAAATAAGGGTTTAATTTTAATTGCGGATAAACATAATTCTTTATTTTTTCGTAAATTTTTTTATATTCAGGTTGAATAATTGACCGGGAAAATGTTTCCGTTTCAGCAATATTAAAATTAAGCGACAATTTTATATTTCCCTTTTTTTATCTCTTTTTTTGCGCCTTTCAGTGATTGCAATAATTCCTCATCAGCAAGAATATCTTTCATCTCTGCATCGGAGACATAGCTTTCTTCAGTCAAATAATTCAAGGCGGCGTATTCGATAAAATTGGAGATAGTGCGTTTTTCCGCACTGGCTGCTGTTTTAAACAGGCCATAAAGGTTTTCATCAATTCTTAATGTTATTGTTTTCGGCATAATCAACTCCTTAAATAATTATATATTATAACCTTCAAATGTCAACTATTATCATTCAATATTATTCAGAAGGTATTTCCAGGATTCATCTTGATATACAAGACAAGAAAAGAAGGCAAATACCTGATATTATATATAAACTTCTGAACAAATGGCCTTTGGACACTCTTGATA
>JBEKMF010000048.1:0-15323 GCA_050008655.1 Smithellaceae bacterium | reverse complement strand
GATTCTATTCTTCTTTCCCATTTTGTTTTTTTAAAACCGCGCACATCCGCCCTAGAATTGGGATGCGGTAGTGGCATTATTCTTCTTGTTTTGGCAAAACGTTTCCCACATATAAAATATTCCGGTTTGGAAATTCAAGAAGAACTTGTGGCGCTGGCACGAAAAAATGTTAACCTTAATAAGTTGGCACACTGCATAAAAATAGCTGAAGGTGATGCAAGTAGAATTAAAAACATTTTTTCTGCCAATTCATTTGATGCCGTGATATTTAATCCGCCTTATCGAAAGTTAAGCTCCGGCAGGATTAATCCCCAGCTGGAAAAAGCCATCTCCCGCCATGAAATTAAAGGCTCTTTGAAGGTTTTCATAAGGGCGGCAAAATATTTGCTCAAAGAGGAAGGAAAAGTATTTACTATTTATCCGGCGAAAAGATTGGTTGAACTGATAACGCTTTTCCGTAAAAATTCCATCGAACCAAAAAAAATGAAACCTGTTTACTCCGGTAATCTGTCCGAGGCGGAATTTGTTCTGGTCGAAGGCAGAAAAGGATCAGGCGAAGAGCTTAAAATTGAGCAACCGCTTTTTATTTACAATCAGAATAAAAAATATACGGCAGATATGGTGGGCATATTTAACGAGCTTGCTCGTTTTCCCAACGCCGCCGGCGATTGATTTCCGCTTGCATCACTCGCTTAAAGATTATGGCCAATTCGGGATCGGCCAATGACTTGGTACATTCCGTTATCATTTTTTTGTCTCTTTCTTTCAATGATGATTTTTTTGCCGCGGATATATTAGCATCCGTTCTTGCTTGAGCAAGTTTATGTCCGACTGAAAAACGTATATCTTTTATGGCAATTTTCCCGGCAAGTTCGTTAAGCTTCTGGACGATTTCCTCTTTCATGAAATGAAGCTGTTGTACCCATATTGAGGAAGTTGTTTTTACAAATAAAGTCCGGTTTTTTAAGCAATCAGGTTGTGTTTGCCGAACAATCTGCTGACCGACGGCTTTAGGCCAAAGTTTCATTAAAGAATTTTCTTCGATTTTTGCTGCAACGCTTTTTCCTTTAAAGGACGAAAACAAAATTTCTCCTATTGATTGTAATCGAGATTGTTTTTTTCTCTTGCGCATGAATTTTAGTGGCACAATTCAGAAAAAAGGTCAAGACGCGAGAAAATGGAACATGGGAATAGGCAGTTAAATAGAACTGAAAATTATTTCCAAAATATCTTAATTTTGGCCGATTATTTTATTTTGTTGCAGTTTTTTGTTCATCGATAATTTTGCGTAATTGTGAGGCGATATCTCTAATTGTAAATGGTTTTTGGATGAATCCCACACAGCCGCGTTTGATTATTCTGCTGGCCTGCCCGTTTAAACTATAACCGCTGGAAAGTAAAACTTTCACCTGTGGATTAATTTTTTTGAGTTCGTCAAAAAGCTCTCCACCGCTCATTTCCGGCATGACCATGTCGAGGATAACCAAATCGATATTATCTTTTGAGTTTTTATATAAGTCTATAGCTGATGATCCGTCTTGAGCGGTTAGAATCGTATAGCCTAAGGTTTTTAATAATTCGCTGCCGACGGTCAATATCATTGGTTCATCATCGACAAGAAGAATTGTCTCCGCGCCTTTGGGTATCAAATTATCTCTGTCAACACCTTTATCTTTATCGTGAGTATTCTTTTTGGAAGATGCCGGAAGATAAATATTGAAAGTGGTTCCCTGTCCTTTTTCGGAGTAAACATTGATAAAGCCATTATGATTCTTGATGATTCCATAGACAGAAGCGAGCCCCAGTCCGGTTCCTCGCCCCATTTCCCTGGTCGTAAAAAACGGCTCAAAAATTCTTTCTTTTGTTTTTTCATCCATGCCGACGCCGGTGTCGGTTACCGAAATTTTTACGTAATGACCATTCATGGTCACGTATGGTTTAAAATGGCTTTCTTCAATAAAGACATTTTTGGTCTCCAAATAAAGATTGCCACCGCCGGGCATAGCTTGCCAGGCATTGACATAGAGATTAAGCAATACTTGCTCAATTTGTCCATGATCGACATCAACCGGCCAAAGATCAGTTTGAAAGTTGCGGTGAATTTTAATTTCTTTTTTCGTGCGGCCGATTGTTTCCGAAGTTTTTTGAATTAGCAAGTTTAAATCTACGGTTTTTACCTCATATTTGCCGCCGCGGGCAAAACCAAGAAGTTGTTTGGTTAAATCGGCTCCGCTCGTGACAAGAGTCTCGATAGTCTTCAGGTGTTCAAAATTAGCATTTTGGGGATCAATATGCAGAAGGGCCAATGAGGCATGCCCTTGAATGCCCATGAGCAGGTTGTTGAAATCATGAGCAATACCACCCGCAAGCGTGCCGATGGATTCCATTTTTTGAGCTTGAAATAGCCGCGCTTCCGTCCTTTTTTGTTTTGTTATATTTCTCATGGAATTCAGAATTGCCGGTTCATTATCCCAATTCATACCCACACTATTGGTTTCCACCCAAAGAGTTATGCCTTGTTTATTGGTGATGCGAAAAGAATAATTAATACTGGGATTTTCCCCCTGTAGACAGCTTTCCTGTAATTCCAGAACCATGTCGCGATCTTCAGCAATAACAAGATTGATGAATGAAATTGAAGATAGATCCTTTATATCGTAACCGGTCATTTGCGCAGTATGCAAATTGGCATACTTTATTTTTCCATCCATAATAATAAAAATGGCGTCATTGGAATTTTCAATAAGCAGACGGTATTTTTCTTCCGATTTGCGTAATGCCTCTTCGGCTAACCGCCTCTCGGTAATATTTTTGGAGACAATAACAACGGCAATAATTTTTCCGTTATTTACGGAATCTCTTACCGGGCTGAAAGTGCGCAAAAAATAGCCGCTACGAGGGCTTTGGTGCTCGTCCTGAACGGATTTATTTGTGGTGTACACTTCGTTGACTTTTTCGGCAAATTCTTTGCTTTGTTCGGCAGAATGAAACTCATTGTATGAATGTCCGATAATTTTTTCTATGGGCAATTTCAATCTTTGAATATGATTATTATTCATAAAAATATAACGGCATTTCTCATCAACCAGATACAAAGAGTCGGTAGTTGAATCAACGAGATAGCGATATTGATTCTCAGTATTTTCATACTGCAGAATGTTGCGCTCGAGCTCAGCTATCTTTTTTTCCAGCTCTTTGTAAGTCAGTTTTGATTTCATTTTCCCGTTATATATATGAAGTATTTGACTAAACTAATTTTTTCAATTCCGCGGAATAAACTTCATAAATTGGCCGGCTGAAAAGAATATGGCGAATAATTTTTATATCCGTATTGCTTCGGGCGAATTCAATACAAGTCTTCAGCGCCAAACGAGCTGCTTCTTCCAGAGGATAGCCGTAAATACCGGTGCTTATAGCCGGAAACGAGATGCTTTGCAATCCTTTTTCTCGGGCAAGTTCCAGACTTTTTTTGTAGGCGCTTTGCAGAAGTAAAGCTTCGCCTCTTGCTCCGCCTTTATAAATTGGCCCGACAGTGTGAATTACGTATTTAGCCCGGAGATTTCCGCCGGTGGTGATTACGGCCTGACCGGTAGCACAACCGCCAAGGAGACGGCACTCGGTCATAATTTCAGGACCTCCGGCGCGATGAATGGCACCGTCAACACCGGCACCGCCAGCCAGTCGCTCATTGGCGGTGTTAACAATAGCGTCCGTAGTTTCTTCCGTGATATCGCCACAGGCCAGTACTATCAGAGTTTTATTGATTTTTGTCTCCACCGGCTGTGTTCCCCTAACATTTTTGATCTGCGGATGATTATTGATCGACATATTAAGCGAAAGATTGAACAACTGTAAAGAAATACTTTTGGGCAGCCGGATAAGAAGGCCTTTTTAGTTGAAAATTAAGCTCTTAAATGCTAGAGACTCTACACGTTGGAATAAAGAAAAGACCATGATTACGCTTCAAAACGGAAAAGACAAGCAACAAGATAATTTATGCGAAGAACTGTTGCGGGAAAGAGCGGCACTTTTGAGTCGTGCGGGTACGGCCGTAAGCGATGCTATCGATCGCCTTATGCGCATGGATCGGGAGATCGAGAAGAAAAAATCTTTTTTAAAGGCGCCAATAAGAAACAAAAACATACAGGAAATATTGCAGGAAAAAAAATTGATCTGCGAAGAAATCAATTTAAGTATCGATCAATTTAACGCTATTCGTCAAAAAGCGCAACTCCAATATTATTATTTGATTGTTACCCGGGAAGCACTGGGATTAAGGCGACATGAAATGGTCCAGGAAATTTACCGGATTCCGGCAGAAAAGAAAAAAATAAAGGTCATTTAATGGACAGATATAAGAAGCAGCGAATGCGGATGGTGGAGACGCAGCTAAAAACACGCGATATAACCGACACCCGCGTATTGAAAGTCATGGGAACTATTCCCCGGCATCTTTTTATCGATGAAGGGCTCATTGAACAGGCCTATAATGATAATCCGTTACCGATTGACGCAAGCCAGACTATTTCCCAGCCCTACATTGTTGCTCTCATGACGCAGGCGCTGGAATTAAAAGGAAAGGAAAGAGTTTTAGAAATCGGCACCGGTTCCGGTTATCAGACAGCGATTTTAGCTTCTCTTGCCGACCGCGTTTTTTCTATCGAGCGCATTGCCGTATTGGCGGCAAAAGCGCGTAAAATTCTTGATCAGTTGAATTATTACAATGTGGCCATCAGGGTCGGAGATGGTTCCTACGGCTGGAAAGAAGAAGCTCCTTTTGATGCCATTATAACTACAGCCGCCGTGCCGGAAATTCCTCAATATCTGGTCGAGCAGCTTGTGGTTGGCGGGAGACTTGTCGTACCGGTCGGTAACCGCGATGTACAAATTTTATATAAATTGACTCGTCTTTCGGAAAATCCGCAAGAGGTAATAAAAAAGGACTTAGGCGGGTGCCGTTTTGTAAGCCTGATCGGAGAGAGCGGATGGAAAGATTAAAGCATTTATTATTTTCCAGTCTTTTAATATTTATAGTTTTGTTATTTATTCCTTCTTGTTCCGGTACTCGGGTGCAAAAGGAGCCGTCAAAGGGAGTTTACCACCGGGTGAAAAACGGTGAAACGGCATGGAGCATTGCCCGTGCTTATCGGATAAAATTAGAAGATTTGGCGGAAATAAACGATATCAGTGATCCCAATTTACTTAAAGAAGGATCTGTTGTATTTATTCCCGGAGCCAATCAAGTAATCGATGATGTTATGACCTATGTAAGGAATTTGGATGCGGCGTCTAAAACCGCAGCCAAAACCGATGGGTCTGATAAGGTTAAAGGTTCTGCGGAAATTATTAACGAGGAAAAAGGAAAATCTTCGAGTGAAACTAAACCCGTTGCGGATAAAAAGATAGAAACACCGGCAGTGTCATCGGAAATACCGCAAGAAGCGAAGATTGAACAGCGTGATGAATTGAAGCAGGCTGATGCAACTCCGGCAATAAAACTTCCTGGCGAAAAAATCGAGTCAGAACCTAAAGTGAAACCGCGAGCAGTAGAAAATGAACAAATTAAATTAGAAAAAAAATTATTTATTTGGCCGGTAAACGGAAGAGTAAAGACGCGTTTTGGCATTCAGCCCAATAAAACTTTCCATAATTGGATTAAAATCGTTTCGGTTGCAGGAAGCGAGGTTAAAGCTGCGGCTTCCGGCAACGTTATATTTTCTTCGAAATTAAAAGGTTATGGACAGACAATTATAGTTCGCCACGAAAATAATTTCACTACCGTCTATACTCATCTGAAGAAAATAAACGTCAAAGCGGATCAAAATATAAAAAAAGGAGAAAAGATTGCTCTGGTTGGAGACATAGACAAAACCGGAGACGCCTATATAAATTTTGAAATCCGTTTACAGGGCAAAGCACGCAATCCATTGTTTTTCCTGCCTTGAAAATTTTTTTCTAACTCTTGCCTGGAACTAAGAAGTAGTTATATTAGTTGCCGTTGTTATTCTAATGAGGTAAAAGATGGAGAATTGTTTTGAGCAGGGACCTATTCGCCCCCCTAGCGAGGCAACAAGCCTTTTAATTCGTGTAACCAGAAACTGTCCATGGAATAAGTGTGTCTTCTGCCACACTTATCGCGGTACTAAGTTTGAACTGCGTAGCGTAGAAGAAGTTAAGACGGATATCCAAACGATGAGAGACTTTGCCGATCAAATTGTCGAACTTTCCTGGAAGTTGGGGGAGGGCGGTCGAATTAATAGGAATGTCTTGAAGCAAATATCTAATCATAAATTCTATAACGATTTTTTTCAAACGGTGGCGGTTTGGCTTTATTTCGGTGGTGAGAATGTATTTTTGCAGGATGCCAATTCGTTAGTTACGAAAACTCGCGATTTGGTTGCTATTCTTGATTTTCTGAGGGAAAAGTTTCCGCAAATAAAAAGGATTACAACATACTGCCGTTCGCACACGGCGGCGAGAAAGACTGTAAGCGAATTGGAACAATTAAAAAAAGCCGGTCTCTCACGTATCCACGTGGGCATGGAAAGTGGCAGTGACGAGGTACTGGCTCTGATTAATAAAGGTGTAAAGGCAGGTGATCATATTAAAGCCGGTCAGAATATCAGGCAAGCCGGAATTGAACTAAGCGAATATTTTATGCCTGGATTGGGCGGTACAAAGTTTACCATTCAGAACGCGTTAGAGACAGCCAGAGTCATGAACGTCATCAATCCCGATTTCATTCGGTTAAGAACATTGCATGTCGTACCGGGCACAGAGCTGGAGGATTTGGTTCAAAGCGGCGATTTCCAACTTTTGGGCGATGAGGACATCCTCAGGGAAATCCAGTTGTTTATCGAAAATCTGGAAGTCAAAGGAAGTCATCTGCTTAGCGATCATATTTTAAACCTGCTGGAAGAATTGGAAGGTACCTTCCCTGAAGATAAACCTAGAATTTTATCGTTGATCAAAAGATATTTTGACTTGTCTGATGAAGAACGGCTGATTTTTCGTTTGGGAAGGCGCAGCGGCGCGATAAGAATACTAGATGACCTTGACGATAAAGAAACTTTTTTAAGGCTGAAAGCGGTAGTTGATAATTATGCCACAGAAGGAGGAAATTTAGAGGAAGATATGGTTAAAATAATGAATAATTATATTTAGATACTGAATAAATTTTATCAGAGATTCAACACCTGCATTGAACTTGATTTAATTTGAACATTAATTACTCTTTTTTGGAATAATGCCGCTCAAGTTTTTCACCAAGAATTGCCCTTTTTAAAAATCTCTCCAATCTTCTCTGCGATTAAGAAAAAAAATCAAAGACACTCAAATCTGGGAAAATTTGAATATCTCGGAAATATTTTAGGTTCTTTTTAGAAAAAAAACGTGAAGAATATTATCTATTTTTCATTCACGTTTATCGATCCATTATTTATAAAGCTATTATCCATTGACTGCAAAAGCAATTAGTGATATACTCAAATTTTCGTCATAGAAAGGCAGGAAATTAAAAAATGTTCAAAGTAGGGGATTTGGCAGTATATCCGGCACAAGGTGTCGGAGTCATTGAAGCTATTGAAAACAGGGAGGTAATGGGCAAGAAGCAGCCCTTCTACATTATGAAGATTATGGGAAATGGCATGAAAATAATGATTCCCACGAATAGTGCTAAAGCTGTTGGTTTGCGCGAAGTTATATTGGAAAAAGAAATACCCAAAGTATTCGAAATATTGCGGAATAAGGATGTTACTATAGAC
Organism: Smithellaceae bacterium; assembly: GCA_050008655.1. Lineage (GTDB taxonomy): Bacteria > Desulfobacterota > Syntrophia > Syntrophales > Smithellaceae > UBA4810. The sequence continues at coordinate 7,560 of JBEKMF010000048.1, read as the reverse complement.
AAGCAAACCTGGAATAAACGTTACCGGGAATACCTGGAAAAAATTAAGACGGGTTCGGTATTTGAAATAGCGAGCGTTTTGCGCGACTTATTTATTTTAAAGAGCGATAAGAATCTTTCGTTTGGTGAAAGAAAAATGATGGATACAGCAAAAAATCTGCTGGTCAAAGAAATATCTGTGGCTACAAATAAGCAGGAAGCTAAGGTTGAGCAAGATTTGCAAATGATTTTCACTGTGCAATAATAAATTGTTCATTAAAGAAAATGTTCTTTGAAAATTGAAGATAAGTTAACCGCCTTTCCTTTTTTCATGGAAAACAGCAAAAGTGACCTCCGTTTTGAATATCAAACGATTGATGATTATGAAAATGGTGAAAAAAGAATATATAAAGAATATATATAATAAATTGAGAGGAGGTGAGACGATTGATCATTAGAATTATCTTGATCTTGGCATGTTCTATAAGCGGTTGTGCTATCGCTTATTATTCCGCGGCGCCAAATTCATATTTATTTCTTCAGTCAATTGGCGGCTTTATTATTGGATTATTAATCGCTTTATTGGTTATAAAAGTTGAACAGGATATTCGCAAATTATCTTTAAAGATCATTGCCGGCGGCGTAATAGGCATGATAATTGGCTTGCTGATCGCTTTAATACTTGGCTTTGGCTTAAATATGGTCAGCAAAATTAGAGAAAATCAACAAGTTGTTCCCTGGATCTATCTGCTGTTAACAGGAATATTAGGTTATCTCGGTCTTGTTCTCGGATCAAAAAAAATCGAAGAATTTCATTTTCAAGGCACCGGTGCTAAGATTAGCAGTGAATACCGGATTCTGGATACGAGTGTAATCATTGACGGAAGGATTGCTGATATTTGTGATAGCGGTTTCATTGAGGGAGAGTTAATCGTTCCCCGTTTTGTTTTGAATGAGTTACAATTTGTCGCCGATTCTTCCGATTCGATGAAGCGGTCGCGAGGCAGACGCGGACTCGATATACTCAACCACATGCAAAAAAGTTCGACTATCAACATTGAAGTAGTTGAACAAGATTTTCCCAAAATCAAAGGAGTAGATGGAAAGCTGGTAGCGTTGGCCAAGAAAATCAATGCCAAGCTTTTAACCAACGATTATAATTTAAACAAAGTGGCGGAATTGCAGGGCGTTCGGGTGTTGAATATAAATGAACTGGCCAACGCGATGAAACCTGTGGTACTTCCGGGCGAACCGATGAGTGTAAAAATCATTCGCGAAGGCAAAGAAGCAGGGCAGGGTGTCGGCTATCTTGATGATGGAACGATGATTATTGTGGATGCCGCGCAAAAACTGGTAAATACAAATGTGGATGTTGTCGTGACCAGTGTTTTGCAGACAACGGCTGGTCGCATGATTTTTTCTGAATTAAAAGAAGTAGCAGATAAGAAAAATCAACAAAATGCAAAGATTTCTTCAGAGGCGGTAAACTGAGGTTTCTTTAATGCTAAAGGTGAATATCATTTGATAAAAAGGCCCGGGAACATTATATTCCGGGCTTTTTTTTAAGGACTTTTCATGAGAACAGTAGCCATCATTCCTGCCGGGGGAGTGGGAAAAAGGTTAAAAGCGCAGAAGGCAAAGCAGTATCTGCTGTTGGATAGCGTGCCGGTATTAATCCATACTCTCGAGGTATTTCAGCGGGTGAAAGTCATCGATGAAATCATCTTAGTCTTATCGCCGGGCAATGTGCCATCTGCACGGCAACAATTAATTAACAAATATGATTTGAGAAAAATAACAAATGTTGTTGCCGGTGGCAAGGAACGTCAGGATTCCGTAAGAAACGGCCTGGCGGCCATAAACGGTAAATGTGATGTGGTGGTTATCCATGACGCGGTGCGGCCATTTGTTACCGAGGAAATAATTAAGAAGGTTGTTGCTGCGGCGAAAACCACAGGCGCGGCATCCGCTGGCGTGAAGGCGAAAGACACCATAAAAGAAACCCAAAAAAATAATTTGGTTTCAGTAACAATACCACGGCAAAATGTGTGGCTGACGCAAACGCCTCAGGCATTTAAGTTTGAACTTTTAAAAAAAGCTTATGTTACCGCTTACCGTGACAAATATTATGGAACCGATGACGCTTCTTTAGTCGAGCGAATTGGTATAAAAGTAAAAATGGTTGAAGGCTCTTACGAAAACATTAAAATTACCACGCGGGAAGATATGATGATTGCGAATGTTTTGATGAAAAAGAAAACGGGAAGCAAAATGAAATTTCGCGACGGCTTTGGTTATGATAGCCACAGGTTCGCCGTAGGCCGGAAACTTATCTTAGGTGGGGTGGAAATTCCATTCGATAAAGGCCTGCAGGGGCATTCCGATGCCGATGTCCTTATCCATTCTATTTGTGACGCTCTTTTAGGCGCGGCAGGCTGCGGCGATATTGGCAGACATTTTCCCGATACCGACCCAGCGTACAAAGATATTTCCAGCATAGTTCTTTTAGAAAGAGTAAAAAAGATAATCGAAGAAAAAGAATTTTCAATTAACAACGTTGATGCCACGGTTATTATGGAAATGCCCAGACTCGCGCCTTCTGCTGCGAAAATAGTATCCAATATCGCTCGAGCTTTAGATATTGCTGAAACTTCAGTAAACATCAAAGCAAAAACGAATGAGGGTATGGGATTTATAGGCCAGAATGAAGGTATAGCTGTTTTTGCCGTATCCACGGTAATAGAGGGGAAGTACGGTGTCAAAAAAACCTAGAGTAAGATTTGCGCCGTCTCCCACGGGAGAGTTGCATGTCGGCAATGCTCGCACGGCGTTGTTTAACTGGATGTTTGCCCGGCATTCCGGCGGAATTTTCGTTTTAAGAATTGAAGATACCGATGAAACGCGCAGCGCTCTTTCTTATCAGTTAAATTTGTATGAGGATTTAAAATGGCTGGGGCTGGATTGGGACGAAGGGCCGGAGAAAGGAGGCACTTTCGGGCCATATCGTCAGAGCGAACGCCTGGATATTTATAAAAATCATTTACAGAATCTTATAGAAAAAGACTTGGTTTATCCCTGTTATTGTACGGAATATGAATTGGAAGATGAGCGTCAGGCCTTGATTTTGAGTAAACGTATGCCGCGCTACATGGGAAAATGTCGAAACCTTACGAAAAATGAGAGAAAACAGCGGGAAAACGAAGGCAGAAGACCTTCATTTCGCTTTAAGGTTAATCCGCTAGTTGTTGAATTTGAAGATTTAATCCGCGGAGCAATGAAATTTGAAGGCGACGCCATTGGCGATTTCATCATAATGCGTTCGAACGGCATGCCGGCATATAATTTCGCTGTGGTCATTGACGATCATCTCATGGCGATTACGCATGTCATACGCGGCGAGGATCACCTTTCCAATACCGCGATACAGTTAATGCTCTATCAAGCCTTTGGATTTGTGCCGCCAAGATTCGCGCATCATTCATTGATTTTTGGCAAAGATCGAGCCAAGCTCAGCAAGCGTCATGGTTCTGTCTCTGTAGGTGAATTCCGCAAACAGGGAATTTTACCCGAAGCACTGATGAATTATTTAGGGCTTTTGGGAAGCTCTTTTTCGGAGGGTAGAGAAGTATTATCGAAAGAAGAAATGATTAAAGACTTTTCTTTGGAGCGCGCTTCCAAAAGCGGGGCGATATTTGATGAAGAAAAACTACGCTGGCTCAACGCAATCTATATTAGAAATTCTACGGCAGAGGATTTGGCATATAGAGTTACCCCATTCCTGCTGAAGAATGGTTACCAGAAAGAAGAATTGAATACTCCTTGGTTTAGTAACGCTAATGAAACGATCAAGGGGAATTTGACCACACTGGCAGACGTTAGTGATCATATAGATATTTTTTTTGATAGTAGATATAGACTAACGACTGAAGCAGAAGAAATATTGAAAAAAGAAAAATCCAAAAAAGTTGTCATAGCTTTTACTGAATATTTAAATACTCATAGTGGTGAAGTACGCAATCTTTATTCTGCGGCCATAAAAGTTGTTGCCGAAAAAACAAAAGTCAAAGGCAAAGAATTATTTATGCCTCTTCGCGCCGCGCTCACTGGAAAAACGACTGGACCGGAGCTGGATAAAGTATTTGCGATATTGGGCAAAAATGTCGCTTTAAGAAGATTAAACACTTTTACTGATTAATATGCGTGACCACCACCTACTTGTCCTCAACCAGTCTGAGCCGGCAGGAGTGTAGATTGCTGTTTAAAACTTTCGGTTGTTCCTGTCCACGCGGAGACAAGAGTAGGTAAAAATAAATCTGCAATCTAAAGTGTCCGGGCGAGGCGGAACCCTAAGTCGAAGTATTTGAAGTCCGGGTAATTGTAGTCACGAACCGCCGTGCGACAGCGCCTGGGGAAGTTGCTCCAGCTGCCGCCGCGATTGACCCGGTAAGAGTTTGATGAATGTCCGGCAGTGTCCGTAACATGACTGGATGGATAATTAGCGTACCAGTCTTGGACCCACTCCCAAACGTTTCCCGACATGTCGTACAACCCTAAATCGTTCGGTTTCTTCTGACCCACCGGATGGGTTTTACCGCCGGAGTTTGCTCTATACCAAGCATAATCTCCCAGGTTCGATTCGCTGGCTGTCCCCGCATAGTCTTCCTGCTTGCCGCCGCTTCTGGCAGCGTACTCCCACTCTGCCTCCGTAGGCAACCTGTACTTGTCCGTTCCTTCCATATTGTTCAGCTTGTTGATGAAATCCTGAACGTCGTTCCAAGAGACCTCCTCGACCGGGCAGTCATCGCCGCAACTGCTGAAACCGGACGGATTGTCCCCCATTACACGTTTCCACTGCTCCTGTGTCACCGCCGTAGTCTGCATGTAAAAACTACGGCTAATAGTTGCCTGATGCTGTGCTTCATTGCCGTATCTTCCCGATTGGCTGGAAGGGCTGCCCATGGTGAACGTCCCGGCGGGAACCAAAACAAACTTAGCCCCTAGCGTGGCACTGGTAAAAACCTTTTCCGCCTCCGTTTCGCTCATTGCCGGAGAACAAAGAAAGGTTAAAACAAGAAAGAGGGGAAAGATAATTTTCCGCATAACACCTCCTTTTATAGGGTTACATTAATGTCATTATGATAATTGGGTAAATATTGTCAATGATTATTGATTGAAATAGTGTATTTCAGCCGAGGTTGACGATTTGCTGATTCCAGGAAGAAGTGCTTGCTGAAAATACCTACCACTGTTTAGTGCTGCGTATTTATAATAACTAAGGATTACCGATCGAAAGAGAGTAACAACGCAAATCAACCTTGAGGAGTCCGCGCAGCAGGTTCGGAATAGTGTATAGAACATCCAAAATCCGTTCTATATTTTATGCACAACAATAAAGTTACAATCACCTTTTTGTTACGTATGCGCCTACAAAGCCTCAACCCGTTTGAGTCCTCAAGATTCAAGATTATCAATGGAAAGCGTTGTCTCAATCTAATATCTCTCTGACCTTCCGGGAGAGGTTTTCAATTAGAAAGGGTTTCTGGATGAATCCTTTGCAGCCGCGATCCATAATTGTTTGGGCTTCTCCGTTAAGGCTGTATCCGCTGGAAAGAAGAACCTTGATTCCGGGATTGATCTCCCGGAGACGATCAAAAGTCTCTCCGCCCGATATCTCCGGCATAATCATGTCCAGAATGACCAGGTCAATTTCGTGTCTTTTCCTTGTGAAGAGGGCTACTGCTTCCTGACCGCTTCCAACAGCATAGACCCGATACCCCATGGACTCCAGCAGTTCCCTGCTTACTTCCAGAATTATCTTTTCATCATCCACCAGAAGGATCGTCTCCGTGCCCCTGTCTATTGTCCCGGTTGCCGTCTCTTCCTTTACTATTTCCTTCTCCGAAGCGGGTAAATAAATGGTAAATGTTGTTCCATGGCCGGGCTCGCTGTATACATTGATCATGCCTTTGTGACCATTGATGATCCCATAGACCGTCGCCAGCCCCAGGCCGGTCCCTCTTCCCATTTCCTTCGTCGTGAAAAAGGGATCGAAAATCCGCTTCCTTGTCTTCTCGTCCATTCCTGTGCCTGTATCGGTAACTGTTATTTTTACATATTTTCCCGGCTTCACAGAGTAGAGAAGCGCTAGTTCATCATTCAAAAAGATATTCTCCGTCTCCAGATAGATATTCCCTCCCCCGGGCATGGCCTGCCAGGCATTCACATACAAATTCATGAACACCTGCTCCATCTGCCCTAGGTCAACTTCCACAGGAGATAGATTCTTTTCGTATTTCGTATGAATGGTGATTTCCTTTTTGGTTCTTCCGAACATGGAGGAGGTCTTTTGAATGACATTGCTAATATCAGCGGGCTTGACCTCATATCTTCCCCCGCGGGCAAAACCCAACAGTTGCTTGGCTAATTCCGCCCCGCTTTGCACCTGCTCCTGGATTTGTTTGAGTCTTTCGCGATTCGGATTATCTGGATCGAGAGTTAACAATGTCAGGGAAGTATAGCCCTGAATTCCCATGAGTAAATTGTTGAAATCGTGGGCAATACCACCCGCTAACGTGCCGATGGCTTCCATCTTATGCGCATGCTGCAGGCGCTCTTCCAGTCTGCGCTTTTCCTCCTCGGCCTGTTTGCGCTCAGTGATGTCACGGATATTCATAACAAAACCCGCAACAGCTGGATTATCTAGGAGATTTTTTCCCAGCCCATCAAAATAGCGGGTAGCGCCGTCTTTACGCACTACGCGGAATTCATTGGGGATCGCGGAACCTGGTATTAGAATAGCCTTTCCGTAATCATCAACAGCACGTTCAAGATCATCCGGATGAATAAACGTGAACCCGCTTTTACCAATTAGTTCCTCAGGCTTGTATCCGGAAAACCGCTCGATAGAACGGCTGCAATATTTTATGTCTCCGTTTTTATCCGTAATGATAATGACGTCTGAAGAGTTTTCCGTGATCTCTTTAAAGTATTCTTCGCTCTCCCGTAGCGTCTCCGCTGCTTGCTTGCGGGCGCTGATGTCTCGGGTTACACCGATAATACCGATTGGTTTTCCGTCTTGGTCGGGAAGGTACTTCAATTCATTCTCTGTCCAGATAGTTGATCCATCCTTGCAATATTCTTCCAATTCAATGGTAAGCTTGTCCTTTATATGGTCAGGGTTGCCCATTAATATTTTATTTTCCTCTTCCAAAACCTTGAGAGCATATTGCAAAGACGCTGGTGTCAACACCTCATGTATCTTTTGTGACATTGCTTCCTCTACGGTGAAGCCACGAAACCTTTGGACAGAGGGGCTAATGTAGGTAAAATCAAGGTTCATATCTACGGTCCAAATGATATCCGCGACATTATCAGTCATAAAACGATATTTACTCTCGCTCTCCCGCAGCGCATCCTCAGTCCGCTTGCGCTCGGTGATATCATTCAGAAAACTCAGAGTAGCGGGTCTTCCCTTCCATTGAATGACAGCCGTATTAAATTCAACCCACTTTACGGTTCCATCTTGGCTAATAACCCTGAAAGAATAAACAAGGGGAACTTCTTCGCCTTTCATCCTTCTTAT
>JBEKMF010000047.1:0-15332 GCA_050008655.1 Smithellaceae bacterium | reverse complement strand
ATTTATTAGGAATCATGTTAAAGCAAATTGAAGAATAAATGGGCGTTTTTTTAAAATTATAAAGTACATTGATTCAAAGATCATGAAAGCTGCTCCCAAGAAGGCTAGCCCAGGAGAGAAACTACATGGAGGACATCGATAGAAGAGTAAGGCGCGCGGTATACTGATCGGAGGTGTGGCCTGCAGAGAGTTTTCCCTTGACAGGCTGATGATAGTGTCATGTGAAGTAAACTTTTCAAAGGAGAATTGTATGAGTTCATTGTATTTGCTGATCGGTGCGTTATGCGTCTTTGCTTTAGCTTACCGCTACTACGCGGCATTCATCGCGACTAAGGTACTGATGCTGGATGACCGGAATATCGCACCTTGTATCACCTGTAATGACGGTCAGAATTTCGTCCCTACCAACAAGTGGGTTGTCTTCGGCCATCATTTTGCCGCCATAGCGGGAGCGGGACCTTTAATCGGACCGGTCCTGGCCGCCCAGTACGGCTGGGGTCCCGGTTTTTTCTGGATTCTCCTGGGCAGTGTCTTTGCCGGCTCTGTCCACGACATGATCATTCTTTTTGCCTCCTATCGTCACAAGGGACAGTCTCTGTCCGTCATTGCCGAAAGAGATGTCAGCAAGCTTACCGGCGGTGTCACGGCCGTCGTCATTCTCTTCATCATTATCGTGGCCCTTGCCGGTCTCGGCGTAGCCGTGGTGAACTCCCTGTTCAATAATCCCTGGGGTGTCTTCTCCATCGCCATGACGGTACCCATTGCCATGGTCGTAGGTATTTACATGTTTCGGATCAAACCCGGGGCGATCCTTTCCGGATCCATCGCCGGATTTATTCTAGTTTGCTCCGCCGTCTTCCTGGGGCCCTATATTGCAGACTCCAGTTATGCCGCCTGGTTCACCTTCAATAGAACACAGGTATCCATTTTATTGCCTCTTTACGGTTTCTGTGCGGCGTCAATTCCTGTTTGGCTCCTCCTTGCCCCCCGGGATTATCTTAGCACCTTCATGAAGATCGGTGTCATCGCTGCCCTGGTGATCGGTATGGTCTTTGTGAATCCAAATGTTAAAATGCCTTTCACCACCCAGTTCACGGGCGGCGGCGGACCCATTATTCCGGGACCCTGGTGGCCCTATGTCTTCATCACCATCGCCTGCGGGGCCATTTCCGGATTCCATGCTCTGATCGGTTCCGGAACAACGCCAAAGATGATTGAGCGTGAGTCAGAGATTAAAATGATCGGCTATGGCGCCATGTTGACTGAAAGTTTGGTCAGCGTCGTAGCCCTGCTCTCCGCCGTCACCCTCAATCCGAACGACTATTTTGCTATCAATACCTCTGCAGATGTCTTTGCAAAACTAAAAATGACAGTCATTGATCTGCCCGTTCTCAATCAATTGGTGGGCCTGGACGTAGCCCATCGGCCGGGCGGTGCCATCTCCCTGGCCGTGGGCATGGCCCATATCTTCGCCAACATCGGTGAGGGCCTGCGGCACACGATGAAATACTGGTTCCAGTTCATCATTATGTTCGAGGCACTCTTCATTCTAACCACCATCGATGCGGGCACCCGTGTGGCCCGCTACATCCTTCAGGACGTCCTCGGTTACGTCCATAAACCCCTCAGCCGGAAAGACTGGATTCCCGGTTCGATTTTGACCAGCGCCCTCGTTTCCCTGGCCTGGGGCTACCTGCTCTACACAGGCGACATTTCCTCCATCTGGCCCATGTTCGGTGCCACGAACCAGACACTGGCGTCCCTGGCCCTGGCGATCGGAACCACAATTATCCTCAGGATATCTGCCAAAAAAATCTATGCTTTAATTACGTTTATTCCTTGCGTCTTTGTCACGGTCACTACTTTTGCGGCAGGGATCATGAACGTCCAGACCTATCTGGCAAAAAATCAGTTGCTGAATGCCTGGCTGAGTATCGGAATCATTGCTTTGGTGGTCATCATTATCATTGAAAATTTCCGCGGCTGGGTGCGCCTTCTCCAGACAAAACAACCTGTTGGCATGAATGACGGCCGGGAAGTGGTTTATTGGAATAAGGGGATAAAATCGTAGTGTAAGGGGTGTAATATCTGGCCGTCAGCTGGCCAGCCTGTCCCCTTAATAGAAGTGATCATTGCCAAAAGAAAGCTTGAATAATTTTGATCTTCTTCAGCGGTGACGGAGAGGTCAACACTGATGACCGGAGCAGCCGCACTATGGGCAGCAAAACGATGCATTGGAAAAAGTCGCGTGTGTCTGCATTGAAGAGAAGTGCTATGCATTCGAAATCAACACGAGAGATACCATTCTCATTAACAAAGCCATATAAATGATCGCATTGACAAGCAATCAGGCTTTTGTTAAAATAAGCTACATTTATTGAAATAAATAACACTGGGGGGTGTACATTATGCCTTTAGTCAAACCGGAATTTATTGAGTATAATGGGAAAAAAATACTTTACTTGAATTTTGCCAATATGAAAAAAGAAGATGTACCAATCTACATGGAGGCGGTAAAGAAATTACTCCCGCCCAATCCTCCCGGTTCCGTTCTTTTCTTAGCCAATGTATATAAAATGAGTTTCGATAAATCGACGGTTAAAAATTTTGTGGAATTTTTTAAATTTAACAAGCCATTTGCGAAAAGAACAGCCGTAATCGGTTTGGATTCTATAAAGAAAATGTTGTATGAAGCCTCTCTCGTTCTTTCCGGCAGAGCATCTGAAAATACCAGAGTATTTGACGGCCCTAATGCTGAATCAAAAGCGAAAGATTGGCTGATAATGTAGTCGGAACTCCCCCTTAATTGGCTGAAGATGTTGTGCCTGTTTTTCAGGATTTTTTGACAATCAAAAAAAGAAATATTGTAAGGGAAGAAGAGAGAGATATCTCTTGCATAAATAACCACAGGATAGCTGTAAAAGATAAAATACAATATATCTAGAAGGCGTTTTTGCAAAAAATGCCCCCTGGTTGTTACTGCCGCATAGGAAAAGCTTCTCTTTATAACTTTTACGGATTAATAATGGTGCACACTATTTTTTATAAAGCATCACCGCGCCCAATACGGTGCAGACAGCACCGACAATCAAAAAAATCATGGTTTCATTTGATGATGCTCCGGTAAAAGTTCTGGCGAGTTTATTGCCGAAGGCGCCATAAAGATTAATGCCCCAGAGGAGAAGGCCGATACCCACGATAAGCAGAATTATGCCTATTTTACTGGAATTATTTTTTGCCATGTGATTCCTCCCTAGTCAATTAGTCATAGATAAAAACTTAACAGCAGATCTTTTTAGTTTCCCAATTGGAAATATTTTCCAATTAGCCACAGGGTTTAGTAGTATTCGAGAAAGAAATTACTATCGGATCAGGAGAAGCAAGAGTGAGGAGCGGTTTACCAAAGACTATTTACTAGGATTATACTTAAAAGATACTCTTAATTTTGCCCGATATTCGACAACTTTGCCTTTTTCGATTCTCATATCAAGATCTTTTACTTCGGCGACTCTCAAGTCCTCCAGACTTTGTGCCGTCAATTCCACAGCCTTTTTGGCCGCATCTTCCCATGATTTTTCGCTACTGCCGATAATTTCAATCACTTTATAAATGCTGCTCATATGCTTCTCCTTTCTTTTTGCATTGAATTTAAAACAATTAATTACTTAATAACCCGATTTCTCCCGACACTCGGTAGAAAGTATAAGAAGAATGGCTTTGCAAGTCAATGAAAAAAACAGGCCGTCCAATATCCCAACATAGTGAAAATGATTTAAGAAAATTGTTTCCATAGGCGGAATTACTGTCGATTGTTTACAGCGAGCCGTCCAGATCATCGGCCACCGGGGACTGGCAGTGCCGACAACGTTGCGCTCCTCTAAACAGGGGCTGGCCGCAGGAAGGGCAATGGTAACGCTCGCACACCGAGCGCGCCCACTCCACACCGCCCTTCTCATCACCGAAAAGAGAGACCTTTTCGCGCCAAACGGGGATAGAATACTTCATCACCCGTCTTCCCGCAGCGAAACCGAAGTTCTCGATCATGTCGCAAGGCCAGTCCGTACACTGGTGGCAGGAATAGAATCCTTTTGATCGGACACAATTTCGTATCGAGCACGTCTTACAGTACCCGTATATCTCTTTCGGCGGTTCTGGTTGCATGCATCCCAGGCATACGGTCTCTTCCGGTTTGGTCCCATAGAGATTGCCCATAACTTGTTTGAATTTTTCGTTCTTATCCCGGGTGGCGATGTACACACCGCAAGCGCCGCAGTACAAGCCGCAGGGCGCCATCAGATTCTTGTTGGCGATTTCGTCCTCGGTCCATCCCTCCATATCACTTACTCCTTATAGTGGGTGGAAATTGCCGCGTGCAAATATTTTTTCTATTTCTTTTCCTTAATACCGACCAGATCCTCGTACATATCGATAACCGGGGAACCGTCGAGCAGTGGACCGAGCTTCCCGAAAAGCTCCACGAAATGAGGGGTTGAGCTGTGTTCTTTCAGCGCCTCCTTATCTGAATACTTTTCATACAGGAGAAACTTTCCCGGCTCTTTTTTCGCTCGATGAAGAGTGTAGGCAAGAGTCCCTTTTTCCGCTTCCACCTTGGGGATTATATTTCTGAGTGCTTTCTCCATCTCCTGCTCCATTCCCGCCTTTGCCTTCATAACTGCAACAACTACCAGCATTTTTGCCTCCTTAAATTAACATGTTTAAACTCTCATCGCCGACACCGGCTTATACGCCTTTATCCAAAAGCGGTATAATTGCTATCCGGTAAGATTGTTTCCTAAGAAGAAGTATAAGAAGAACGAACTTCTATGTCAATGAAATTATGGCCACAATAAGTTATGTATTAATTTATTCCTAAATATGAAAAAAGCGGCTGATAATAATCGTATCCAAACACCTTTTTCCGGTCTGCGTTTCCATTATTGCAAAGCCTAATTTTACATTTTCATCCCACCATCACAGAATATAATTTGTCCGGTAATAAATGAACTCTCGTCCGACGCAAGAAACAGCGCCAGATTGGCCACATCCACCGGTAATCCTTTGCGGTTCATGGGGACGATAAAAGGAAGTGTGGCATCTATTTGCTTAATTCTCTCCGGAGGCATATTCTTCATCATATCCGTCCAGATCATGCCCGGAGCGATGGCGTTGACATTAATGCCCTTTGCTCCCAGTTCCTTGGCGGCGGTTTTGGTCATCCCGATAACGCCAGCCTTTGACGCGGCATAGTTGATCTGCCCGACATTTCCCAAAGCGCTGGTCGAAGAGATGTTGATGATCTTCCCATATCCTTTTTCCCGCATGACCCGTGCCGCGCACTGGATCCCGTAAAACACGCCGGTCAAGTTGACGGCGATAACCTGGTCCCACTGCTCATCCGTCATCTTATGAAGAATGACGTCACGGGTGATGCCGGCGTTGTTGACTATAATATCAACGGTACCGAATTCTTTAATCGCTGTATCGACCAGGCGCTGGATTACTTCCCGGGAAGCCACGCTGCCGATAACAGCCACAGCCTTGCCACCTTTGGATTTGATTTTCTCCATAACAGCTTTGGCATCTGCTTCATTGACATCATTGATGATTAATTTTGCGCCTTCCTCGGCAAAACGCGAAACAATGCCTTCCCCGATGCCGCATCCGGAACCAGTCACAATGGCCACTTTGTCTTTCAATCTCATTTCACATCCTCCTTAAATATAATGTATTTATTTTTTCTAAAATATCACACAAAAGAGATATTTTTTTCTTTGGACAGGCGCCTTTTTATGACTCCATTTTTCTGTTTTTAAATCGAATCGCCCTCGATTACACCTAAAATTTAAAGACGTCCACTAAAAAATATTTTATCATCAAAGTTCGCTTTCCCGCCACAGTGCAAGGAAAATAGACGCGCCTATCACTTTGTCTTTCCATTAACTGTCTCATCAGTATTGTTTCCCTAGAATAACTATGATATGGCCTATTCTCCGATAAACACTCCAAGAAAGGAACAGAACATGAATCTCTCACAGTTTTCTCTGGAAGGAAAAGTAGCCCTGATAACCGGCGGGAGCCGCGGCATAGGACGTGCCAGCGCTCTTGCGCTTGCCGATGCTGGCGCCAATGTGGTGGTGAGCAGTCGAAAAATTGTCGATCTCGAACCGGTGGCCGAAGAAATAAGAGCCAAGGGCGTAAAATCGATGGCCATTGCGGCCCACAACGCTAAGATAGAAGATTCCAGGACATTGATCGAACGGGTCGTTAAAGCATTCGGCAAAATCGATATTCTTCTGAATAACGCGGGAACGAATCCCTATTACGGCCCGCTTATGGATCAGGATGAGAAAACCTACGACATAACTATGAATGTCAATCTGAAAGGCATTTTGTTTCTGAGTCAATTGGCCTCAAGAATCATGAAAGATGAAGGCGGAGGATGCATCATCAATATAGCCTCCATCGGCGGTTTGAGAGCGGGCGAACTGGGCGTGTATTCTGTAACCAAGGCCGCCGTCATTATGCTCACTCAGGTTATGGCTAAGGAGTGGGGACAGTACAATATCAGGGTGAATGCTATTGCGCCGGGAATCATCAAAACACGTCTCAGCGAAGCCTTGTGGAAAGACCCGGCGGTTAATGAGAAAGCGATTGCTCAGATTCCCATGATGCGGCTCGGCGAACCGGAAGAAATCGCGGGAGCCATCGTGTTTTTGGCCTCTAAAGCGGGAAGCTATATCACGGGGGAAACGCTTGTGATCGACGGCGGACGCGTTCACGGCGAACCGTCACATCGGAAAAAGAAATAACCTTAATGTAGATATGGTAATTTTGTGAAAGGAGTGGCCGTTATGGTAATGAAAAAAACGATACAGGACATTTTCAATATAGGAATTGAACTTTCAAAAAAAACATATGAAAAAGCAAAGGAATTAGGAGAAATAGGGTTCATCCAGGTTGAAATTATAATGCTGCAACATAAAATGGCCAAAAAAATCGGCCAGCTCGGAACATTAACATATAATCACTTATTAAAAGAAAAAGCGGCTCTAAGAAAAGACACCAAAGGAGTGCCCGCTATATTAAAAGAAATAAAGGACGTAGAACAAAAAATTAAGCAAAAAGAAAAAGAATTAAAAAATAAAAACGCTAAATAATATTCGGCCGGGTTTCGAATATAGCTACAACTCTTGTCCAACCGGCGCTCCCATCGATCAGTTTAACAGGAAAGCAGGCTACCTTAAAACCATATGGTTTTGGTAAAATATCTAAATTAGCCAATTTCTCTATATGACAATATTCTTTTTTAATGTCTGCTTTATGCGTAGTTAGATTAATAATATTACGCGAGGTTGATTATGGTAAATAAATATCACGAACGCATGAAAGCAGTCGTAGAAAAGATAGGCACATGGTATGAGGATAAGGCGCGTCTTAATGAAGGCATAATAACCTCCAGACTTTACCCTTATACATCGCTGTTTTGTCCGCTGCAGGTCAACGGCGTGAAAATTAAGAATCGTCTGGCGATGGGGCCGATGGGCAATATCAACATGGCGGAAGAAACCGGTCGCCCCAATACCAAGATGATTCAATACTTTACGGAAAGGGCAAAAGGCGGCGTCGGACTTATCACTTCCGGGCTGATACCAATCAGCCAGGGCATAGATCCAACTGTTACAGAGCCCGGCGGTCTTTCCTACTTCCCGCGGATCGATGCGTCACGTACGCACTTCTCCGGCTGGCGGGATATTGCCGAGCGCTGTCATAGTTATGGCGCAAAATTCTTTATTCAACTTACCCCCGGATTAGGCCGGGTCGGGTCTCCGGAATGTCTGGTGAAAAAATTCAAGCTTCCCATATCGGCATCATGGAACCCCAATTTTTATTTACCTTCGATACCGTGCCGGCCTCTTTCTGGACGGAGGGCGTGGAAGATCATCAAAAACGCCGGCCAGGCGGCGGCAGATGCCAAAGCTCTGTTGATTGACGGCGTCTATTTGCACGGTCATGAAGGGTATCTTCTGGAACAGATGACTAATCCCGCTTTCAACCGGCGGTCGTTCGGCGCTTTTTCCGATTGGCAACGGTTTGGCATCGAGTTGGTAAAAGAAATACGCCGCCGCACAGGCAAATCTTATCCTATCATGTATCGGATCGATCTTTCTCTGGCGCTTAACGAGACTTACGGAGAAAGGATGCATACGGTTAAATCCCTGCGCAAATTCAAAAACGAGCGTACGGTCGAGCAAACGCTGGACTATATGGCGGCGCTCGTTGGGGCAGGAGTCGATATGTTCGATGTCGATCTCGGCTGTTATGACAACTGGTGGCTGCCTCATCCTCCAGGATTCATGCCGCCCGGCTGCTTTTTGGAAATATCAAAAATTGTAAAAGATTATTTTGCGGAAAACAAAATACGCTCCAACGCGGGAATGGACCTACCGGTTGTGGCAGTGGGCAAGCTGGGTTATCCCGATCTTGCTGAACAGGCGCTACGCGACAAAAAATGCGATATGATCATGCTGGCGCGCCCTCTTCTTGCCGATCCTCAGTGGCCCAACAAAGTCTATGCCGGAAAAATTGATGAGATTTGTCCCTGCATCGGCGATCAGGAGGGATGTATTAATGAATTTGTGGAAGGCGGTCATCCTCAGTGTACAGTGAATCCCCGTACCGGACATGAAGATATTTATGACGGAAGCGAATTGTGTCCCACTAAAAAAATTAAATCCATCGCCGTTGTTGGAGGCGGCCCGGCCGGGGTCAACGCCGCGATTATTGCCGCCCGCCGCGGACATAAGGTAACGCTTTTTGAAAAAAGAGAGGAAATTGGCGGCATGTTGATTCCAGGATCACGTCCGGCAATCAAGTTTGATATTCTCAACTACAGGGCTTATTTGAAAACAATACTTGCTCACGCAATTGAAAAACACGGCCTCAAGGCCGAATATGGACGTGATGTAAATCTTGATTTGTTACGTGCGGGTAATTACGACGCGATTATTTGTGCGACAGGAACTGTCCAAAAGCGCCCTCCCGTCAAGGGTATCGATTCCCCTCATGTAGTTCTGGCGGTTGACCTGCTGCGCGATCCTTCAGTTGCCGAAAGCGCGCGTAATGTCGTTATCATCGGGGCAGGCTCTGTGGGCTGCGAAACCGCTTATTTCCTTATCCATGAAAAGAAGAAGAACGTTAAAATAGTCGAAATGCTCCCCGAAATAATGAAAGGTGTTTGCACCGCGAATCGGGGCTTCCTCATTCATTACCTGGAAAAAATGGACGTGGAATTATTGAACTGTTCGATCCTGAAGGAAGTCAGAGGCAAAGAAGTTCTCGTCGAACAAAACGTATCGAAAACGGTGCCCGATCCTTATAACACCTGGACGCCGCTCGTTCCGGATAATATCGAAAATCCTTTTGCCAAAAAGATTAAGGAGTCATTAGAAGAGCGGTCACTAAAGGCCGATCTTGTTGTCATCTCAGCCGGAGCAAGGCCAAGTGACGAGCTGTATTATGAGTGCTTGGCGGCAAATATCGCTCCTGAATTGTATAATATCGGGGATTCGTTTGCCTGCGGAAGGATATTGGAGGCGGTAAGGGCGGCATATCAGATCGCTACGGTAATATAATTACAATATTTATTGTTTATTCAAAAGAGAGTTTGCGGAAATGTTCTATACTTTGTGCGCGGGAAATTACGTAAAAAATAATAATCAACCGGAGAGTGGAAACTAGCAAGGCTTTTAATTAGATTATCTCTGATTATTTACCGCCAATCTCGATTTACTTTCTTCACAGCGTCCCCCAAGTTACTCACCTGAAGGAATAACTGAATTAATTAATAACCCAAAACGACTTTTTTCCCTAATAAGGATGACTTGCCCAGGGTAATCTTGAAATATTCCAGCATCAGTTCTTCAATGATTTGTTCTTTAAGGGTGTTGGCATAGGAGTCTTGTTTTTTTATTTCATTTGTTTTGATTTTACCGCTCAGAACGGCCAAGGACTGTCGAACCTGCTGCAAGGCGGTATATCTTTCAATTAAATCATTTGGGGGTAAGGCTGAAAGCCTTTGATAAGTCGAGACTATCTGGTTTGGGGCGGGCAAGTTTGGCGATTCCAGGATTGTTTTTGAATTTTTGGCATATCGCTTCATTCCCTTGATGATATGCCCCGGCTGGACAAAATTGATCCCGGACCAGCCAGCCCGAATCCATTGAAAAATGCCCGTTCTGACCGTGGATGGCGAAGCGCCTGACTCCACATAGACTCCCACCGAAAAAAAGTCATAGATATAGGATTTAACCCAGCCCATACCTGCTTTGGTCGAACCGGGTACACCTGAATAATAGTAATTCCAATCGTCATCGTTCCCCAGAATGACGCCCTTTTTACCGACGTCGGATTTATCGATCTGTTTGGAAATGGAAATAAGCACCTGCCGGCCCTTATGGTTGAGAAGGATGAGCGTTCTTTTCAGATTGTATTCATAGTAGGCACCGGTGGTAAGGTCTGGAGTGATTGCGTCGCGTTCTAATCCGTGGATGATGACAGGCTCACCGGCTGGTCGGACCAATTTCCAGCTACCGGGCATTTTTTGTGATTCCCCTTGGAGGCCGGTCCATAGGGAGTAGCGCAAAGAAGATGGGCTCGTGAGAACCGATGGAATTTGGTAACTATAGGAGTACCGCAGAAAACTCACGAAGTTGATTTTGGTATCGAATTCATAATAGGCCCCAGAGGCTTCCTGGAGTTTGGGGAGATCGGCTTCCTTACTTACCTTAGTCCCGAGAACGTAATCCACGAGGACAGCGACGGCCTGGGCATCAAGCCCAACTTTGGGATCAGCACAGAACTGAACAAGTTTCATTGCCGCGGCGGGGATAGCGCTGGAACTGTCCGAGAGAGGAATGGCCAGAGCCGGTTGATGCTGAAATATTGTCAGTAGTGAAATCATCAAGGCTGTCGATAGCCATCGAAAGCCGGAGGAGGGGTTTGTTGTCTTAATTATCATCGTCTGCCTTGTTTAGTCCAGTACGCCGGTTTTTCCCAATATTGTATGTTTATTTACACTGCCCAGCACCCGGCGCTGCCGCAGCATTTCCATCATCTATCTGTTGCCGCTGGTTATCTACTACAGGACTACAGACGAGTACGTTGCTTCCGATATTCCTATCATAAATATGGAGTAAACACCATCAATAATAACCTATCTGAAAAACTCTCATCATTCTAATCGGTAAGGCTCAGCGGAATCAGTCCAGTCAAATAATACGGCAGCATTAGAAGTAATATCCCGAAGAATAAAAATATAGGAATCAATATTTTCCGCGGTATCCATTATGGGCTGAACATTTAGAGAAAATATGCCCGGCTTGCCCGCATCGTGGCTTTTTACAATAAAATAATTACTGTTTTTATAAGGATATACATCTTTTTTAAACATTATTTTTAAATGGGTTAAAATATTTTCCGGCTCTTCTTTTATTCCTAAAAAATCTTTTGCTTTAAAATTGGCAACAATAGGCATAAACGCACTGTCAGTAATTATTATCCCCTCGTCAAGCCTATCAACGATATTCAATAATTTACGTTTTTCAAATATTTGATTTCTTAAAAAGGAGAGTTTAATTTGAGAGCCTATTTTAACAACTAATTCATCAATATCAAAAGGTTTGGTGATAAAATCATCGGCGCCTAATTCCAGACCTTTAAGCCGATTTTCCTTATCAGCCAATGCCGTAATAATAATGACTGGTAAAGACTGCAGTTTCTTATTCTCGCGAATACTTTTCAAAACATCGAAACCGGATATTCCCGGCATCATAATATCCAACAAAACTAAATCAACCGACGCATTCTTCAATATTTCCAGGGCATCTTCCCCATTTTCTGCTTTTAAAACATTATACCCTTTATATTTAAGGAGCCCAAAATAAAATTCCCTATTCCTTTTTTCGTCATCGATAGCCAGAATAGTTTCTCCCATTCTTGAATGCCTCCGGGTCTTATAAGCGTATAATCCTTGTTTTTTCAATTTATCAGAGCGAATTATAAGAAGAACTCACTTGCATGTCAATGGAATAATAACTGCAACAAGATGGTGTTATGCTTTGATGTTTGTATTCGGATATATGTTGTTTCCATATTTTCCCTTGAAATACGCGGTAACCTGACTTATAAGCTTGCAGTCTTTTTTGTGGGGAGGATTAATGATGAACTACCGCTCTTATGCTGAGGCATACAACCGTTCGATGAATGATCCGGAGGGATTCTGGGCTGCCGCTGCCGAAGCTGTTTCCTGGGTCAAGAAATGGGACAGTGTTGTTTCCAGCCCCAAACCGGAATTTTATAGCTGGTTTGAAGGCGCTCAAATGAATACCTGCTATAACGCGATTGACAGGCATATCGAAAGCGGCAGGAAAGATCAGCTTGCCATCATTTATGATAGTCCGGTAACCGGTGTCGTAAAAAAAATAACATATGGCGAACTTCTTGCCGCTGTTTCACTTCTTGCCGGCATGCTTAGAAAATCCGGTGTCGAAAGAGGCGATCGCGTAATCATTTACATGCCGATGATTCCGGAAACACTGTTTGCCATGCTTGCCTGCGCGCGGATAGGAGCTATTCATTCGGTTGTGTTTGGCGGATTTGCGCCGAATGAGCTGGCCATAAGAATCGATGATGCCAAGCCCAAGGTCATTCTTTCCGCGACATGCGGTATTGAACCGAAAGGCGCTATTGCCTACAAGCCGCTTCTGGACAAAGCAATAGAGCTCTCCACTCATAAGCCGGAAAAATGTTTTATTTATGAGCGGCCGCAGGTTAAGGCCAAACTGATTCCGGGCAGGGATGTAGATTGGAAAGAAGCCCTGCAGGGTGTGCAGCCGGCCGGATGCGTTACCGTGGGGGCAACCGACCCGCTCTACATTCTTTATACATCAGGCACAACAGGAATCCCCAAGGGTGTTGTGAGAGACAACGGCGGTCATGCCGTAGCCTTGATGTGGAGCATGAAAAACATTTACGGGATCGAACCCGGCGATGTCTATTGGGCCGCGTCGGATGTAGGCTGGGTTGTAGGCCATTCATATATTGTCTACGCGCCGCTTCTTTATGGCGCCACGACGATCATGTATGAAGGCAAACCGGTGGGAACACCTGATCCCGGCGCTTTCTGGCGTGTGATTAATGAACATAAAGTAAAGGTTCTCTTCACCGCTCCTACCGCGTTTCGGGCGATAAAGAAGGAAGATCCATCCGGATCCTTCATTAAAAAATATGACATTTCCTGCCTTAAATATCTTTTCCTTGCCGGGGAGAGGCTCGACCCGGATACGTACCACTGGGCCTCAAACTTTCTGAATATCCCCGTCATTGACCACTGGTGGCAAACCGAGACAGGCTGGGCAATTGCCGCCAACTGCATGGGTATCGAACAACTGCCGGTGAAAGCCGGTTCGCCGACAAAGCCGGTGCCGGGCTATAATGTCAAAGTGCTTGATGAAAATGCCGAGGAACTGTCGACCGGATCGGAAGGCACTATTGCCATAAAACTGCCGCTGCCGCCGGGCTGTCTGACCACGCTCTGGGAGAAGGATGACGCTTATGTTTCCTCGTACCTGCGCACATTTGAAGGCTGCTATTCCACAGGAGACGGAGGTTTCAAGGATGAGGACGGATACATTTATATAATGGGGCGTGTCGATGACATAATTAATGTTGCCGGCCACAGGCTGTCGACCGGCGGCATGGAGGAAGTCGTTGCCAAGCACCCGGATGTTGCCGAATGCGCGGTTATCGGTGTTGACGACCAGCTCAAAGGGCAGGTGCCAGTTGGTTTTGCTGTATTGAAAGCAGGAGTTTCCAGAAACCCTGCGGACATTCAGAAAGAAATTGTCGGGATGATCCGCGATCAGATCGGCGCGCTGGCCTGCCTTAAGGATATTGCCATTGTGGCCAGGCTTCCCAAAACACGAAGCGGCAAGATTCTCCGCTCGACTATGCGCAAGATTGCGGATGGGAAAGAATATAATGTGCCGTCAACAATAGAAGACCCGGCAGTGCTCGGGGAAATTCAGAGTGCGCTAAAGGATGTGGGTTATCCAAAACAATAACAACAACCGGAAAGACAGAATAGGCAAGGATTTAAAGAAAACCTTCGCCTGTCCTTCCCTTTGTAAACGGGAAAAAATTTTTGTCTGTCTTTTGATCTCTGCCCCTAAATGGCGTCCTTAACCTAACGACTGCGGCGGACGAACCAGGGATAGCGGGGAAACTACGCAAAAAATAACGAAAGGAAGACTATTTTAGTCCTCTGAAAGCTTCAACTTCTCTCTTCAACCAGTCAATCCAGCCTTCGATTCCGACACCGGTTTTGCAGGACACCTCTAGAATAGTGATGCGGGGGTTTAAAGCCAGAACTCTTTTGCGTAGGGCCTCCATATTAAAATCACTGAGAGACAGATAATCGATTTTATTGACAAGCAGTAAATCGCAGATGGAGAACATCAGGGGATACTTCAGGGGTTTGTCGTCCCCCTCGGGAACACTCAGGATCATCACGTTTTTGTGGGCGCCGGTGTCGAACTCAGCGGGGCAGACCAGATTTCCCACATTTTCGATGATGACCAGATCCAGGTCCGTCACCGCCAGGGCATCAACACCTTGAGTGACCATAGTGGCGTCGAGATGGCAGAATCCTCCCGTTCTGAGCTGAACGGCGGGAATACCGCGGGCGGCAACCTTTTCCGCATCAACTGTGGAATCAATATCCGCTTCGATGGCGCCCAGCCGCAAGCTGCCTTTCAGGTTGGCAATCGTTTGGAGAATCAGGCTGGTTTTACCTGAACCCGGCGAAGACATGAGGTTTACAAGCATTGTCTTTGTCTGGCGCAGGCGCTCCCGAATCTCTGCCGCTTGTTTGATATTGTCGGCCAGGATTTCTTCCTTGACTTCGATGAGTCTGATATCTCCCACTATTGCACCTCCATCTCCTTGATGTAGTATTCCCTTCCGGAAAGAAGCGTGCCGCCCTTCTCCCCGCAGTCTGGGCAGACAAGATCGCCCAATTTTGCCACCTCGGTTTCATAAGAATTCGCACAGGCATTACACTTAACCATGATCGGCGTTCGTTCGATCTTCAGTTTTGCTCCTTGGGCCACTGTGCCTTTGCTTAGGTAATCGAAATAGCGCTGAATCCACTCATCTTCAAGATCACTGAGCTTGCCTACCTGCAGATTAATGGACATCACCTGCCGGACGTTGTTTGTCTCGGCGTGTTTTAACACAATCTTCAAAATACTCTCAGTAATCGGCAGCTCATGCAT
>JBEKMF010000046.1:0-15695 GCA_050008655.1 Smithellaceae bacterium | reverse complement strand
CGTTATAAGTCTTCAGCAGTGAATCTCTCAAACGCCTTGGTTGTTTTTGTATCCACGCCACAATTCTTCCTGAATCCCTTAAATTATCAAAGTCTGGATGAGCGCTTCTTATGGTATTAAAACGTTCTTCTTTAGCAATTCTTTCTAAATCTTCATTTGAGGTTGGAGCAGTTGGTTGATCTGGCACTGGAGCTGGTGCAGGTGCCGGTTGAGCAACGGGTGCTTCGACTTTAGGAGTCGCTACCGATACTAGCTCTTGCCATTTGTTCAGCTTTGCAATTGTGAACAGAATGCCGGCGAGCACGATAATAATTGATATAGATATAATGACAGCTTTATAAGGAGTTTTAGCTTTTAGCTTATTTTCTTCTATATGAGGTTTGCCAACTGCTCTTCGCTGCGGTGATAGTCTCGAAAGAGTTTCTGCTTTTACCTTTTTTTCTTCTATGTGAGGTGTGCTAACTGCACTTTGCTGTGGTGATGGCCTCGAAAGGATTTCTGTTTTTACCTTTGTTTCCTCTATGTGAGGTGTGCCAACTGCACTTTGCTGCGATGATGGTCTCGAAGGTGGTTCCTCGGTTATCTTTGAAACTTCTCGCGGCGGAACTTTTTCTTCAGATACATTTTGTTTGGCAACTTTAACCGGGGGTAAGGTCATAGTGCAGTGCCAGCATTTTATTGCATCATCTCGAAGCTCTCCATCACAGAACGGGCATACTTTCATAGCTGTTCCTTAAAATACAATACCATGCGCTCTTTTAATAAACTTAGTTTTCCCAGATGTGTTGAACATCATTATAGCACATTATTTTTTTAAAAAAGGACGGAAACAGAGCATCATTTATTACAGGTTGAAATATTGTGTGAATTGGAAAAAACATAAAAACAACATTACAGGAAGTTGTCGGTAAAAATAACCTTAGTAGCTCATCAATCCCGATACGCTACGCTATTGGGATAATTTGAGCCGTCCCTTATTATTTTCCCTTAGCTGCAATTCGCAATCCTTGAAGGAGATTTTCTTCGATGTCGAGCTCACCACTCTGCTGGCATTGCCGGAATAATTGTGCTCCCCGCTCACCGGGTACGAAGATTTCCTTCACACCGGATAGCTTTTTCGTTGCCTTGATCTTTTCTATCATCCGGCCGACATTTTTGATAAATTCGCTGCGATCCCCAAGGAGATTGGGGTCGATAGCAAATACCAGATGTCCCCAGTTCTGCTTGCTGTTGCCGATTCCCGCAAAGGCCGCACCCACCAATGGACCGGCTAAGATCTCGGCTATCATGCCGAGACCGGACCCTTTGTAGCTGCGATCAAAGGAACGAATGGCGCCCTGAATGGCGGAAGCGGGATCCATCGTTACGTTTCCCTGCGCATCGTAGGCCAGATCGTCGGGAATCTGCCGTCCGGCAGTTCTTGCTTCGACGAGGCCAAAGAACGAAATGGCCGCCGTGGACATATCGAGGACGACAGGTGAGGGTTCGGCAGGAACGGCAATGGCGATGGGATTCGTGCCGAAGACCGGCTCGTAAGATCCATACATGGCCACCCTTTCCGGGGAACGGCCAAAGACGAATCCGATAAGCTTTTCCTGAGCGATTCGGGATGCGTAATACCCGACGGCGCCGGACGAGGTCGAGGTATTGAAGGTTCCTACAATCCCGAACCCGCTTTTCTTTGCTTTTTCGATCGCCACGGTGAGCGCCTTTCCCATAACGACCATGGCCTGATTTTGGCTTCCGTCGATACGGGCAGAAACAGGGGTTTCCTTGACGATTTTTATTTCCCCGGCGTTGGGATTTCTGGGCATGCCCTGGCCGATTAGTTTGACAACACCCTGGTTATTACCCCTGAGCTGGGCATACAGGAGCACGTCTGTCATAATCCGGATTTCCTCGGCATTGTAGCCGCTGTTCTTCAGGGCCTGTGACGTCAGTTTCTCCAGTTCCTTAATGGTTATTTTCATCATGTCTCCTTCTATACGGCACCTTCATTTAACGCATCAAGACAATCACGATGACCAGAGAACCCAATATAAATCTGTACCAGGAAAAAGGAAGAAAATTCTTGGTCTGAACATATCGAAGTAAAAACCCAATACTGAGGATGCCGGTAACAAAAGAGACCAGGACACCTATAATAAAATTTATAGTTATCTCCGCCGGATTTGATATAAGATGGGGCACCTTAACCAGAGCGGCGCCGAATATAATGGGAGCAGATAATAAGAACGAAAACCTAACTGCTCCTTCTCTGGTCAGTCCCAGCAACAATCCCGTGGTCATAGTGATTCCCGAACGGGAAACTCCGGGAATAATCGCCAGCGCTTGCGATAAGCCAATGAAAAGACTGGTGCTAAAAGTTATACGATTCATCTCAATATTTTTGGCGCTTTTCCGATCAGCCCAGTACAAAAGAACGCCCAATAGGATCAGCATAGTCGCGATTAAAATAGGCTCTCTGAATATGGTTTCCGCTTTTTTCTCCAGCAGAAATCCCACGATTGCCCCCGGGATAGTGGCTGCAACCAGATACCAAAACAATCGGCCTTCCGTGCTGCGAACATCTGTCAATCCCTTTGTGATTAACCGCAGCCAGTCTTTCCAGAAGTAAATTGCCACCGCAATAAGAGTGCCGATATGGAGTGCAATATCGAAAGTGAGTCCCGGATCCTTCCACTTAAAAAGCCAGGGAATCAGCACCAGATGCGCCGAGCTGGATATTGGCAGAAACTCTCCCAATCCTTGAACCAATCCGAGAATAGCCGCTTGTAATGTAGACAACTCACGCCTCGTTATTTAGAATTAAGGAGCTGTATTGAACTTTGGATCGGCATGCCATATCGTATTGCGCTGTAATTGTCTACAAGATTCCGCAGAAATGAATTATTTTCAAAGTTGGTGTCAGATTTTGTCAGCGTCTTCAATAAAACATTTACTGAGCGCGCCGGAATCAAGCAGTGACCACATCTTTCCCCTGGCTACTTCCATCATCAATCCGTTCTTGATGATAAATATATCCTGGTGGGCAAGTTCGTTTATTATTTCCCTGATTTCTGCCGATTCTTTCTGGGTGAGCAGTGCAAGTTTTGGCAAGTGCTCTTCAATATTAGCCCTAGCATGATCCATAAAATGAATTACAATCACCGTGCGTGTCCACAGGTTAGTTAATTCATCAAGAGCCATGTTGGAATTTTTCAAGCGGCGGGAAAATTCCTGGAGCATGACAATACCGACTTCCCGGCTTTCTCTGACCAAATCACGGAAAGTAGCGCCATCAATCACTGCCAGATGGCTAGCTTCAAGAGCACGCGCGGTGGCGCTACGGCGAATATCAATGAGCGCGGCCATTTCACCAAAATATTGTCCAGCCTCCATTTCGGCCACTACTTTTTTTACCTGACAGGAAACCCTCTCCAAACGAACCCGCCCGGAGAGGACATAAAACATCTCGTTCCCGCTATCGCCTTCATTAAAGATAATGCTGCCTTTCTCATAGGCATGGCCGAATTTTTTAAAAAGCCGTTCGTCAACTTTCATGTTTGTTTTGCGGGGTTTGAGAATTACCATTTCTAATAATATCAGATCGCGGCGCTGATAGGAGGACATAAGCTCCGCGCAAAACAGGAAAATGAGAGCCAGACAAAATACCCAAATAACCAGAATGACTACTGCTTCCAGAGAACCGAATATTATATTGTAACTTGTATAATTGGCCATGTACCAAGTGAAAAACTGTTTAGCGATTCCCATGAGCAGGGCAAAGATAGCGCTGCCCGCCAGAGCAACAGAAGAACGAATTTTTACCGCGGGTATTGTCCGATAAACGAAGTAAAAGAAAATAACCATTATTAAATAAGGAACAACGTAGCGCAATAACGCTTCCGACATGGCGGTAAGAGAAAAATCAATTCCACCGGCTATTTCCGCAGGCTGCTTCACCAGCAGGGCGGCTGCATAGCTGATGGCGACACTGATCGTGCCTGCAACCCACCCCATAGGGATCATCGAAATGCCCAGCAGTTTGGAGACAAAATAATTGCGCTTTTTCTGAGAGTGGAAAATAATGTTTAGAGCCTTTTCCATCGAATTAAAAATCGCTGCCGAAACCCATACGAGTCCCAGCACCCCCGCCCAGCCCAATAAATGTCTTTTCCTTTCAATTTGCCACAACTGCGCCATGAATTTTTTGGAAAAATAAGGATTGAAGCTTTTTATGGCTTCGATTATGTCCTCCTGAATGTGCGGATAAGAGCTAAAAAAATATCCCGCAACAATAATGGTCAGAATAAAAAGGGGAATAGCCGAAAGGATTGTATAGAGAGCGATTGCCGCCGCCTGATTGGCGTCGCCATTGCCGCTATAATTTTTAAAGGAATCAGCCAGAATGTCCCAACTGCCAGCTGCCTTCATTTTTAATGATTCGGAACGCTGGTTGGTTCCCGGTAATGTGTTTTTCTTCTTTCTAAACATAAAAGTCCGCCAATTTTTAGGCTATGAATATAAATAATCCTACAACTTGTAAAATTTTATTGCAATGGCGAAGCTGCTGCGCTAATTTATTTTTATGCGCATTATTCGTTTTTTAATTATTTCATTTTTGACTCTAATAATGCTTCTCGCTTGCGGCAAGGAGCATACGGAAGAAAAACCGCAGCAAATGTCAGCCAAGCCACCCGCCTATGGCGATATAATGGTCCGGGGTGATATCGGGGATGCGAGCAATTTAATTCCTCTGCTGGCCTCCGACAAACCGTCGCATGATGTCGCCGGTTTGGTTTACAACGGTCTGGTGAAATACGACAAGAATATGAATATTGTCGGAGATCTGGCCGAATCATGGGAAATTTCAGCCAACGGCCTCATTATTACTTTTCATTTGCGCAAGGGGGTTAAGTGGCATGACGGCCGTCCGTTTACCGCTGCCGATGTTCTTTACACGTATCAGGTAACTATTGATCCAAAAACGCCGACGGCTTATTCGGGAGATTTTCTGAAGGTGAAAAAAGCGGAAATCCTCAATGATTATACTTTCCGCGTAACCTATGACAAGCCGTTTGCCCTGGCTCTGATTAGCTGGGGGAGCGCTATCCTGCCCCGGCATCTTCTGGCAGGAAAGGATATAACGAAAAGCCCTCTTAAACGCCGGCCTATCGGCACCGGCCCTTATATGTTTAAAGAATGGGTTGCGGGTCAAAAGATTGTTCTTATATCCAATCCCGATTATTTTGAAGGGCGTCCTTACATTGACGGCTATATCACGCGTATCATTCCGGATACCGCCACCATGTTTCTGGAATTGCGCGCCCAGGGCATCAGCTATATGGATCTGACACCGCTGCAATACACGCGGCAGACAGAAAACAATTTATTTAAGAAATATTTTAACAAGTATCGTTACCTGGGATTTAAATACACCTATCTTGGCTACAATTTAAAAAACCTGCTTTTCACCGATAAAAGAGTCAGGCAGGCAATTTCCTACGCTATCAATAAAGAAGAAATTATCAGCGGCGTTCTCTTAGGGCTGGGTAAGCCGGCAACGGGTCCTTACAAACCGGGGACATGGGCCTATAACGGCAATGTTAAAACTTATCCTTACAACCCGAAAAAAGCCAAAGAACTTCTGCGTGAGGCCGGCTGGATTGATGTCAATGGCGACGGCATTTTGGAAAAGGGCGGTCAGTCCTTTGTTTTTGAGATAATCACCAATCAAGGAAATGAGACGCGCCAAAAATGCGCGGAAATAATTCAGCGGCAATTAAAAGAAGTAGGCATCAATGTAAAAATCAGAATACTGGAATGGGCGGCATTTGTGAACGATTTTATCAATAAGCGGCGTTTTGACGCCGTCATTCTGGGCTGGACGATTCCCTTAGATCCCGACGCTTATGATGTTTGGCACTCCAGCAAAACTGCGCCGGAAGAATTGAACTTCATTTCTTATAAGAACAAAGAAGTCGACGAATTACTGGATGAAGGCCGTAGTACCTTTAACCAAAAGGAAAGAAAAAAATACTACGACCGTTTTCAGGAAATATTGGCCGAGGATCAGCCCTATACGTTTCTTTATGTTCCGGAGGAATTGATAATCATCAGCAATCGTTTTCGTGGTATCGAACCGGCGCCTATCGGCCTCGATTACAATTTTATCAAGTGGTATGTTCCTGAAGACGAACAAAAGTTTGTCATGACAAAATAATTATACTTGCGGACTGGTAATTGACGCAAAAATTTAGTTACTCAACTGGTAAAATTGTTTTTTTAAGTGATGATTTTAACGGTACCAATGTTCCTGACTTTAGCCTGAAAATTCTTGATGCCTATCGATACTTCTTTCAAATGGCCGGTGGAAGTAATCATACAGGGAGTCATTTTGGAGAGCTTTTCTTTATCTTTGGACAGATAATCAAAAAAACCTGTGACCATGGCTTGGGCGATATCTGCCGCATCCACGCTTATGCGGTTTTCTCCCGGCAGGTCAAAGGCAAAGTTATTCAGCAGCATGGCATCTACGGCGCTGATGACTTGGTAAGCGACGGTTTGAATTTTATCATAATTAGCTGTAGTACGACTTCCCAGACCGAAGAGTATTAAGAATTCCGCCCCAATACGCCTGGGGAAGGGGATAATAACCTTTTCCCCGAATTTTCCGCCGATTTTTCCTTGTTTGATTTGATGCGATATTAGGCCGTTGAGACGCCAATCGATAAATCCGCAAATTCCGCGCGGCGGCTTTTCATCGGAAAAAATACTTAATACCAGACATTTATGTTTTGGCAGGTCTGGTGGTTCTGTCGATAGGTGGATCTGCATGTTCCCTGTCTAATTTTAAATTGAGCGCATCTAAAATACCGTTGATAAAAGATCCGGAATTTTCCGAACCAAAAATCTTGCCCAAATCGATGGCTTCGTTCAGTGTAACTTTCGGTGGAATATCATCACAGTAAAGAAATTCAAACACAGCCATGCGCAAAATGCTGATATCCACCTTGGACATTCGTCCCAACGACCAATTATCCGAACAACCGGCGATAAGCCGATCGAGTTCCTCTCTGTGTTCCCATGTGCCTTGCACTAAAGCCGCGGCAAATTCTTTAGCTGTTTTCGGGGCGACAAAATTGCCCCAGAAAAGATCGAGCGCCTTTTGCACATCAATATTTACAAAGTTTAGACTGTAAAGAACCTGTAAGGCAATTTCCCGTGCCTTTCTACGTCCGTGCATCTAAAATCCCGAACCTCATAAGAACTACGATTTAAATTACCCTTTAGCCGTTCGATTGCCATGTAGAAAAAGGTTTGGCCTCAAATCTTTTTAAATAAATCGACTATCTCTATTGCCGTCATCGCCGCATCGGCGCCTTTGTTTCCGGACTTCGTTCCCGCGCGTTCAATCGCCTGCTCAATCGTATCCGTAGTCAATACGCCGAAGACCACCGGGACTCCAGTTTCCAGTCCGACACTGGCGATGCCCTTGGACACTTCGGCACTGATATACTCAAAGTGCGGGGTCGCGCCGCGAATTATGGCTCCCAGGCAAATTACCGCGTCAAAGCGGGCGCTCTTTGCCAATTTTTTCGCCGTGAGCGGTAATTCAAAAGAACCGGGCACTTTATAGATAGCAATATCTTTTTCCTCCGCGCCGGCTCTCATCAACGCGTCGATAGCCCCGTCGATCAGCCTGCTGCAAATAAAATCGTTAAAACGGCTGGCCACAATACCAAACTTCATTCCCTTGGCGACGATTTTTCCTTCAATTATTTTCGGCATGATTTATTACCATCCTTAGTAAGTTGAATTAATCCTGCAGGCTTAAGCCAAGCGGGATTCTTTTACTTGCGCAAAAAAACAGCGCTTCCCACATTTTATATTTTTAAAAGATGTCCCATCTTTTTTTGTTTGGTCTGCATATATCTTATGTTGTCGTCGTTCGGGTGTATCTCCAGGGGAATCCTTTTAGTTATCTCGATTCCGTAACCTTCCAGTCCGACTATTTTCTTAGGGTTGTTGGTCAGCAATCGCATTTTGTGCACTCCCAGGTCAACAAGAATCTGCGCCCCTATGCCGTAATCCCTTAAATCCGGCTTAAAACCGAGAGCGATATTGGCTTCGACCGTATCTTTGCCCTCTTCCTGCAAAGCGTAAGCCTTGATTTTGTTCACGAGGCCAATTCCTCGTCCTTCCTGCCGCATGTATACGATGACGCCTTTGCCTTCCTCTTCCACCATTTTCATCGCGCAATGAAGTTGTTCACCGCAGTCGCACCTTTTCGAGGCAAAAACATCGCCGGTTAAACATTCCGAATGCACGCGCACCAAAACTTCATCCACCTTATTGATCTCACCCTTGACCAGAGCAATGTGCTGCATTTGGTCAACGTCATTTTCGTAAACGATAATATTGAAATCGCCACCATAGCATGTCGGGATTGTTGCCTGGGCCACCCTTCTGATTAGCGATTCATTTTGCATCCGGTAATCAATAAGATCGGCAATGGTAACTATCTTCAAGCCGTATTGACGGGCAAAAACTTCCAAATCCGGCATCCGCGCCATTGTGCCGTCATCTCTCATGACCTCACAAATCACACCGGCCGGTGTCAAACCGGCCAGGCGGCATAAGTCCACCGATCCTTCGGTCTGTCCTGTGCGCACCAGAACACCGCCTTTGCGGGCACGGATGGGAAACACATGGCCGGGGCTGACCAAATCTTCCGGTTTTGCCTCCGGATTGACGGCTGTTTTAATTGTTGTCGCCCTATCCGCAGCGGAAATTCCAGTGGTAACGCCATTTCTCGCTTCAATGGAAATGGTGAATGCGGTTCCAAAACGCGCTTTGTTATCCTGAACCATCGGCTGAAGTTTTAGCTTGTCTGCCATTTCTTCGCTGAGTGAAAGGCAAATCAATCCGCGTCCATAACGCGCCATGAAATTAATTGTTTCCGGCGACACAAACTGCGCAGCCATGCAAAGATCGCCTTCATTTTCCCGATCTTCGTCGTCAACGAGAATAATCATTTTCCCGCCGCGAATATCATCAATTGCTTCTTGAATAGTGCTTATTGCCATTACTTTTTAATCCTTACTTATCTAAAAAACCGTGTTGCTCCAAGAAATCATTATCTATTCCCCGCGGAGTTTGCAATAATTTTTCCACATATTTGCCCAGAATATCCGTTTCAATGTTAACCCAATCGCCTTTTTTTTTCATCACTATTGTTGTCTTATCCGCCGTATGCGGGATTATATTAACATAAAACCGGCCTTTTTCAAGTTTGTTTACGGTAAGACTTATGCCGTCTATGGCCACAGAACCCTTTTCTACGATATAGCGTGACAGACGATCATCGATTTCGACAGCCAAAATGAGTGAACCGGATTTCTGTGATTGGGAAAGGATTCTGCCTGTGGCGTCAATATGGCCTAAAACAAAATGCCCGCCAAGGTATCCTCCTGCCCGTAGCGATTTTTCCAGATTGACTTTATCCCCCGTGTGCAATCGTTTAAGATTTGTTTTGTCCAGTGTTTCTGCGGAAACGTCAGCAGTAAAAATATTTTTATTTCTGGCGGTGACGGTAAGGCAAGCGCCGTTCACAGCGATGCTATCGCCAAGGGCAATATCATTTAAGTCGAGCGCGGCTTCAATTTCCAAAACCGCATCAGCGCCTTTCATTGTCAGACGCTTCACTTTGCCCAAACCTTCCACAATTCCGGTAAACATAAAATTATTTTTTGCCTTTGCTCAATAAATCTTCTAATTCGGTCATGAACTCTCCGACATCGCGGAATTGCCGGTAAACCGAAGCAAAGCGCACATAAGCGACTCCATCGAGAGCTTTGAGTTCATTCATGACTTTTTCTCCGATAACCGTCGAAGGAATTTCCTCGCCCTGAAATTCCTGGCAGGCCTGCTCCACATTTTCCACGATTTTTTCCATAGACTCCATGCTGATCGGACGCTTTTCACAAGCCTTCATTACTCCATTGCGAATCTTCATGCGGTCAAATGTCTCACGGCGGCCGTCTTTTTTCACAACCATGGGCAGGATATCTTCAACAAATTCATAAGTAGTAAAACGCTTGACGCAACCCAGACATTCCCGGCGGCGGCGAATGGCTTTGCCATCCTTACTTATCCGCGAATCAATAACCTTGTTTTCCGCATGGCCGCAAAAAGGACACTTCATGAATTTGGTTACCGTACTTTTTCTAAAGGTTAGAGTTGTTTTACATCAATATCCGCTTCCTTGAGCATCTGTGCGGCCAATTTATCGTGGTAGCCGTCGCGAACAACAATGCGCACAACACCGGCGTTGATTATCATTTTGGCACAAATAACACAGGGATGATTGGTGCAATACAGCGTTGATCCTTTGGCGCTGACTCCATGCAATGCCGCCTGAATGACGGCATTTTGTTCCGCATGCAGTCCGCGGCATAACTCATGGCGTTCACCGGAAGGCACATTGAGCTTTTCGCGCAGACAGCCGATGTCCAAGCAATGTTGGAGCTTGGAAGGCGCGCCGTTATACCCGGTGGCCAGAATCCGGCGCTCACGCACCAACCCTGCTCCCACAGCCCGACGCAAACACGTACTCCGTTTGGATACAAGTTCGACAATATCCAGAAAATAAGAATCCCAATCCGGCCTTTTGTTGATTTTCTCCGGCGAACTTACTAAAGAAACTTTCTTTTCGGCCATAGTTACCACGCTCTCACTAAGCTGAAAATTTCCGACAGATGCCGGCTTGCAGGCCTTAAATTCTCTGTTGATAAAGAGGAAATTTGGCGCAGATGGCTTTTACCTTTTCCGCTACAGTCTGAATTTTCTTTTCATTGGTTATGTTTTTAATTACCTCGGCGATATAGGAAGCAATTTGACGCATCTCGTTTTCCTTCATGCCTCTGGTGGTGACGGCGGGCGTGCCGATTCTGATTCCGCTGGTTACTTGCGGCCCTTTCGTGTCAAAAGGAATGCCGTTTTTATTGACTGTAATCGCCGCCCGGTCGAGAGCTTCCTGGGCATCTTTACCGGTAACACCCTTAGCGGTTAAATCAACAAGCATCATATGATTGTCTGTCCCGCCGGAAACAAGACGGAATCCCTGATTTATTAGTTCCTCCGCCATTGCTTTGGCGTTCTTTATAATTTGCCGCTGGTATTCCTTGAATTCCGGCGCGAGCGCTTCTTTAAAAGCAACAGCTTTGGCCGCGATTATATGCATCAGCGGGCCGCCTTGAGAACCCGGGAAAACTCTGCTGTTCAAGGTCTTGGCATAAGCTTCTTTGCACATGATCAATCCGCCGCGAGGTCCACGCAATGTTTTATGTGTCGTGGAAGTTACGTATTCGCAAAAAGGTACAGGCGTTGGATGAAGACCTGTGGCAACGAGCCCCGCTATATGGGCGATATCGGCCATGATTACCGCGCCGACTTCATCAGCAATTTTGCGGAATCTCTGAAAGTCAAGCGTCCGCGGATAAGCACTGGCACCGACAATAATCATTTTGGGTTTATGTTCCTTGGCTATTTTTTCCACTTCAACAAAATCGATTGTTTCCGTATCTTTGCTCACGCCGTAAGCGACAATTTTATAAAATTTGCCGGAAAAATTAGCCGGGCTTCCATGAGACAAATGCCCGCCGTGCGACAGATTCATTCCCAGAACAGTGTCGCCCGGCTGGACAGCCGCGAAATATACCGCCATATTTGCCTGTGTACCGGAATGCGGCTGCACATTAACATGGTCGGCACCGAAGAGCCGTTTACAGCGTTCGATCGCTAGATTTTCCGCAATATCAACAAACTCGCAGCCCCCGTAATAACGATTGCCGGGATAGCCTTCGGCGTACTTGTTCGTCATTACAGAGCCTTGCGCCTCCAATACCGCTTCGCTCACAAAATTCTCCGAGGCGATCAATTCAATTTTCTGCGCCTGCCTGCGTGTTTCCGATTTAATAGCTTGGTAGATTTCTGGATCGACTTTTTCGAGAAAAGACATGAAAACCTTTTCCTCCTTCGCTTGTTCATTTTTTCAGGGCAAATATTCTTTAAATACTAAGACCGCATTTACGCCGCCAAAGCCAAAAGTATTGGACATAGCTGTACTTATCTTTTTCTGACGGGCGACATTCGGTACATAATCGAGATCGCATTCGGGATCGGGATTATCCAGATTGATCGTCGGCGGAACGATGCCTTCCTGCAAAGCTTTAACGACAAAAATAGCTTCCACTCCTCCTGTTGCGCCCAACATGTGGCCGGTCATGGATTTTGTGGAGCTGACCATAAGCTTTTTAGCGTGGTTTCCAAAGAGGGTTTTAATAGCTTGTGTTTCATATAAATCGTTGAGGGGAGTTGATGTGCCGTGGGCATTAATATAGTCGATATCGGTCGTATTCAAGCCGGCATCTTTCAGCGCGATCTGCATACTGCGCACAGCTCCTTCATGTCCGGGGGGTGGAGCAGCCATGTGAAAAGCGTCGGATGTGCAGCCGTAACCGGCAACTTCCGCGTAAATACACGCGCCTCGCCTCTCGGCAAACGATAATTCTTCCAGAATAACTATCCCGCAACCCTCACCGATGACAAAACCGTCGCGGCCCTTATCAAACGGCCGGCTGGCCTTCTGCGGTTCATCGTTTCTAGTCGATAAAGCTCGCATGGCACCAAAGCCGGCGACGCCAAGAGGAGAGATTGCCGCTTCCGCACCACCGGTAATCATGATATCGGCATCTCCATAGGCAATAGTTTTATAAGCATCGCCGATTGCCGATGTTCCCGCAGCGCAGGCGGTAACGGTGCAATTGATAGGGCCCTTGGCGCCAAAGCGAATAGAGACATGACCGGAAGCTAAATTGGCTAAAACCGCCGGAATAGTAAAAGGCGAGATCTTACGCGGGCCGGAATTGAATAAAACTCTTATTTCTCTCTCCACCGTGGCTATGCCGCCGATGCCGGAACCGATTATTACGCCAGCACGTGTGGAAATCTCCGGACTGAGCGTCAATTTTGCGTCACCCATCGCCATTTCGGAAGCGGCGATGGCGTATAAAATAAAATCGTCATAGCGGCGAACTTCTTGCTTATCCACATACTGCAGCGGATCGAAATTTTTTATCTCGCCCGCAATTTTAGATTTAAAAGGAGTGCTGTCGAACTTGGTAATACGACCAATGCCGGATTTGCCCGCAATTGCACCTTCCCATGATTCCTGAGCGGAATTACCCAAGGGGGTCAATGCCCCGAGGCCGGTTACAACGACACGCCTTTTCATCAAGTGATACCTTGTTTTCGTAGACTTAATTAATGCCTTTGCTCTTTAAGAACTCAATAACATCTTTAATTGTGCGAATTTTTTCCAGCTCTTCATCCGCTATTTCTATGCCAAAAACCTCTTCCATTTCCATGATGAGCTCTACAAGATCCAGTGAGTCCGCGCCTAAGTCGTCAATAAAAGAAGCCTCCGGAACGCACTCCTCCCGGGTTACATCCAGTTGTTCCATCACAAGTTTAATAACTTTCTCTTCTAATGTCATGCAAAATCCTCCTCCAGTCTATTATTGCCCTAAAAAATTGAGCCAAATAATGTTTCTTTTACATTGTTTTTAAAAATAATTCCTTATTTTTTTCTATGCGGAATTGGTTTGATCGAATATGTCTCTTACAGCCGAAAATTTCTCCAATAACAAACTGCCCATACCGACATGTTGCTTACCCTGCCCGGAAAAACAAGTGTCATCTTAGCCATTCTTGAACTCGTTTCTAATATCAGGCATTCTTTTCAGGTTTTTTGTATTCCTTACCCCTGTACGTTTCGCATGTAGGACAGAGGTGATGGGGTAATTTCGGTTCATTGCATTGCGGGCATAAAGACAAGGAAGGCTGTTTCAAGAAATCATGAGCTCTTCTTGTATTGCGTCTGGTTTTGGAATGTCTCTTTACCGGATTTGGCATAAATTATCCTTTTTTTTTATGATTAATTTTTTACTTTAAAATTTTTTAATATAGCCATACGATTATCGGCAAAATCCAAATGACAATTGCAGGAAGAAGCGTTCAAATTAGTGCCGCAGTGCGGACATAAACCTTTACAGTCTTCGCTGCAAAGCGCCTTAATCGGTATTTGCAAAATTATTTGCTCACAGATAATAGGCGTCAAATCAATAAAATCGCCGTGGTAATGGCCAATTTCCAGCTCTTCTTCTTTGAGCTCTAAATCTTCTTTGTTTTCGGCTTTCGCTGGAATTAATGTATAAGAAAAATCAGAGCCAATGGACAATTTTGTTTCCTCCAGACAGCGGCTACAGCCAATATCGATAATCGCGGAAAATTTACCTTTAACAAAAATGGTGCTGGCGGTTTTTGTCAGCAGACAGTTTATGTCCACCTGGCGTAAAGCAAAATCAAGCATTTCGCTGTCTGGAAAGCATTGCTTAAACCATGAGCCGTCTTCAGAAAGAACAACGTTCAACCCTTCCTCGGGAATGGTAACTACATTAATTTTCAAAGAATTAGTCATCGAAACCATATTGGCCTTGTTCAAATATTGCCAAGCGTATTAAGCGCGGAAGTTAATTATAAAATCTTTTCCTTGTCAAGGATAATTTAACGTTTTTCGGGAATTGCAGCTTGACAAAAGCCAGCTCTCAATCCTATAAAAACCAAAAGAAATAAGGAAAATACGACGATGAAAAAAATCAGAACCCGCTTTGCGCCTTCGCCAACCGGTTTTCTGCACATTGGCGGAGCGCGAACTGCTCTTTTCAACTGGCTTTTCACCCGACATCACGGCGGTGAATTTGTCTTGCGGATCGAAGATACCGACCAAGCGCGTTCAACGGACGAATCGACAAAAGCCATCCTCGATGCCATGACATGGCTGGGCTTAAACTGGGATGAAGGACCGTATTTTCAGGCACAGCGCGTTGATTTGCATCGGGAAATGGTGCAAAAATTAATCAATGAAGGCAAGGCCTACTATTGCATCTGCGCGCCGGAGGAATTGGAAATAAAAAGAAGGCAGGCTCTGGCGGCGGGGAAAAAACCCAAATATGCCGGCACTTGCCGCGATAAAAACTTGGCCAGATCGGCGGGCAGCGTTGTGCGCTTTCGCGGCACGCAAACAGGCGCGACCATTGTCGAAGATCTAATTAAAGGAAACATTAGCTTTAATAACGAAGAACTTGATGATTTGATTATCGAGCGCAGCGACGGCTACCCGACCTACAATTTTGCCGTGGTCGTTGATGACGCGTTGATGAACATCACCCATGTAATCCGCGGCGATGATCATGTCAATAACACACCGCGCCAAATTTTGCTTTATCGGGCGCTGGGTTTTGCCGTTCCGAAATTCGCCCATGTGCCGATGATTCTCGGTTCGGACAAAGCGCGCCTCAGTAAGCGTCATGGCGCAACTTCGGTCATGGCCTATAAGGAGATGGGATACTTGCCGGAAGCGCTGGTTAATTATCTGGTGCGCCTCGGTTGGGCGCACGGCGATCAGGAAATTTTTTCGCTTAAAGAATTAATTGATTTGTTTTCCTTGGAAGCGGTCGGCAAATCGCCCGCGGTTTTCAATCCCGAAAAACTCTTGTGGCTCAACGCGCATTATATAAAGGGGGCAAAACCGGAACGCCTCTCCGAAGAGATGAAACCTATTTGGTCTGAGACCGCAGGCAAGACCAACG
>JBEKMF010000045.1:0-15833 GCA_050008655.1 Smithellaceae bacterium | reverse complement strand
AGCACCAGTGGAAACCACCAGGGACGACCGTTTCATAGCCTATGACAATGGAACAGTTTTAGACACGAGGACAAAACTGATGTGGGCAGTTAAGGACAATGGTGGCGATATAAACTGGCAAGGTGCCAAGTTCTATTGTGAGAATTATCGCGGGGGTGGCTATATGGACTGGCGGATGCCTACGATGGATGAACTGGAGGGGTTGTATGATGAGCGCAAATCCCGTCCGGCAACATGCTTTGGTGGCAATAGCATTCATGTCGCAACGGAGTTGATTGATATTACCTGTTTTTATTCATGGGCATCGGAGACAAGTTCAACTACAGCCGAATCCTCCATCTTCGATTTCGGCCCGGGCATACGGTCTGCGTTCGCCAGTCAGTTACCCCGATTCAGCCGCGCACTTCCGGTGCGCTACGGCAGATAGGTTATTTGGATTGTATCTTGGTGGAGGCGGCGGGAGTTGACTAATTGTTCTATATTGTCCAGATTAGTATTTTTGCGTCTTATTTAAAATTTGCCTACCCCCAAAAATACCCCCATATTTTGTTTTTCTCTTTCAATGATGAAAAGATATCATAGCCACCATTTAACTTCAACCCAAAAAAGGGATGAATTTTTCGTCCTAATAATCTGGGTGGGGATAATAAGCATTAATTTGTAATAGCTGATTCCTGTGATTTTGCTGAATAGGTGTGTTGATAATGAGCGAAGCGAATATGAAACATACTTTTTCAGCATCAAAAAATCACAGAGCTTTAAACAGATATTACATATTAATCACCGCAAGCAGGGTGGGATGCGGGCAACAAGTGTTTCGAGTTGTTCTTCCTCCAGATCGAGCAGAAAGTCAAGATCGGCTTCCGATTTCAGTAGCTTTTTGATAATTTTAAGAAGTTCTAATTTTTTCATAAATGTGTGACCGCTTTAAATCGTTTATAGCGAGACTTTATTTCACAAAGCATAGAAAGAGTCGGGTTACGGAGTTATTCTTCAATTCATAACCGTAGTTTTCTGTACGCTCGCCCCCGCTAGACCACTATAAACGATTTAACTATTTGAATTTCGCAAATCGTGCGTCAATCTCCTCACGGAGTTCAATGCCAACCTTTTCAAAAACTTTTAACAATTCGTCATACGCACCTTTGCTGCTGAGAAAATCCCAAAACTCTTCGGCTACCAATAATTCTTCCGGTAGATCGTAAAGGCCGGCCAGCGTCCAGCGTTCGTAGGGTTGCGGGTAGTAAGGATTGTAAGGTATTGCAATACCGGTTTTCAGCTTAACTTTGGGATTTGCCTGTAGCCGATATGCCGCCCATTCGAGCATCTTACGTTTGTGCGCTTTAAATTCGTCCATATTTGGCTTGGCTGTTTTGAGGTCAAAATAAAACTCGACGTCATCTTTGGAAATTAAAAATAGATCGACGCGCGGTTTTTTCACTGTTTTGATTGTGCCGGTATTAGCAACTTTTCGGATACGTTCAATCTCGGCCACTTTATCCGGCTTGTGGCTGCTAGTTGTTAACTCGTCAATTATGTTTTGAATTTCAGCCTGTGCACCGGTGCTGATTTTCAAATTCAAATTTTTGTATTGCGCCTCTGCATGTTTGAAATGTGGTTTAGCAAGAATTTCTCCTATCTCTTCAAAAACGGAAGTTCCGAGGGTTGTATTGATGGACTGAACGAAGGAAAACAATGCCATGCGGTCTTTGCCGAGAAGCCGTGTATGAAAAGGCATATGGTCTGTTTCTGGATTGTACTCCAAAAGCTTTTTTCTAATTTTCCGTTTCAGAAGATTCCCAATTTCGTCGCGCTGCGACGTCGACAGCGCGATCCTTGTATTGTTCATTATTTTCTTCTCCTGCTAGCCTTCATTCATCGCTCATTTGAAGTTACGGTAAAACATTCTATCCCAGCCTCAGATGGAAAATTATTTCCGAATAAGCACCTTTATCTTTTTCAGTGCGGTTTAATACTGGTCTTTTGTATTGCTTTATTATTTGCATGCCAGCATTTTTAGCAATTGTCGGATAAATATTGAACTTGTCATTAGCGACTAAAAATATATCAAAGTCATCAACTAGAAATTTCTTACAATTATTTAGCACATCAGAAATACCCAGGATATAACTCTCTTTGGCTTCTCGGCCTTGACCCTTACATAGAGGGCCAATCTCTGAATCATCTTTACGCTCAAAGCCGAATAGATCGTAAGCATATGCATGCTGTTCGTGATAGTCAATTAATCCAACATAAGGTGGACTGGAAAAAATACCTTTGATTTTTTGCTTTCTTGCTAATGCAGCAAACGCTGCGTGCTTTTTCCCAAGTTCGTCGAATATGTCAATAGTCCTAGCATCACCAGTTAAACAGTACTGAAATGTTTTTGTCCTGAGTTTATCAAATTGTGATAGCCGTTTTACAGTATCGCCGGAATATGTTTGCCACCATTTGAGGATTGAGAATAATGGCTTGCAGACCTTGCCATGCTTTGAACAATAGTAAGTTGCAGTTACTGGTTCAATTAATGTCGCCAAATCAGCATGCGTTGTTGCCCTGCAAGAGCGGATTGTTCTACTCAAAACAATACCAAGTATTTTTCTTGTACTGCCGTTTTTTATCTTTTTAATCTCATCAAAAACGAAATGAATTTCATCTCTAATATTTTGTGAATACCATTTATCGAGAAAAGTGTCCTCTTTGTCTTGCTTTAACTTGATGCCGTAATCTTTAACTAATTTGCTAAATGTTGGCAAAAATTCTTTTCCCTTTTCATTACCATATTCATCTTCATCGACTTCATTGCGTTTGACTTTATATTTATATTCGGGCACCGGAAAATATTTATTATTAAACTCATAAAGAGCTTTCAGCAATTTATCTTCAAACTCTAATATATGAGAATTTAATAAGAAGTTTTTAAGTGCGGAAGTTATGCGGTTAATTTCAGATTGTACATCAATCAAGTCATACTTCGTGACTTTACAATTTGCTATAAGTGCATTGAATGCTGATACATCAACCCCAATGGCGTGCATCCCTAATTCACATGCTTGAACCATTGTCGTACCGCTACCGGCAAAGGGATCAAGAATTATATCGTTCTTTTTAAAGCAGACTTCTTTTTTAAAATTATCTGTGTGTCCATCAAGAAAATACTCTACTAATTGTGGAATAAACTTCCCTTTGTACGGGTGAAGTCGGTGCACGTGTTTTGTCGTTTCGGCTTCTTTATATTGATCGAACGATAAAGCCCAATTCAGATCATGGCCTAGCTGTTCTTTCCATGAAACTTCTCTTTTTCCATTGTAGCTTTTGTAATAATCAATAAGCTCTTGCTTAATAATTTGCGTAAAGCCATTGTCACCTATTTTTTTTATACGACCGTATTGAATAAGGTAAGAGATATTTGACGTTGTAACATTTTTACCTAAGTGTGCCGACGCCCAATCACTTGCTTCTTTAATCGTTAATAAATCATTTGGTTCAAATATTTCTATCTGATGTTTTACTTCCATGTTTTAACTATAGGGAAAATATACTTGCATGTCAAGAATCCTGATCCATTTTGCCCTTTACTCGCAGATTTTTTTTGCTCCAGCAATCTCTTCCTTCGTTTAAACATTGTTAACAGTGTAAGCACATGTTTCCATTATCAAATTGTCTTATAATTCCGTTGTTTGTTTAAATAATGTTTACACATTAATACTTAATGATATCAGATACTAATAATCGTTTTTTTGTCCTGTGTTTAAACATTAAGCAGAATCTTTCTGCGTAGGGTCTCCTGTAGAGAACACGTGTACTCTTCCATTAACCCCCTACCGGAGTTTTTCACTTCTAAGCTTCAAACAGGCAATTATTATGTGTCCTTTTCCTTCTCGAAAGAATTACTGTTCGGAGGCATTTGCTCTATATAGTTATCTCTCTTTTTCCATCCGGGATAAATCTTTAACCGACCTTCTTTGAAATGGCCGGACTCCATTTTATAGGAAGGGTTTCTTGCCGTGTTGGAGCAAATATTTGCTGCTTTCTTGCCGTGATTTACGACTTAACTTTGGGGAGACGATGAAAGCTATCACCTTTGATTTTAAAGTGCCCTGCATGGCTATGAGAAGCATGGAACATAGATAATTAGATTCATCTGGTTGATGCAAACTTTTAATTTAGTATTAATCTGTTTTTACCGACGCTGACATTGATAATTATTTTCCATTTTTCACCTAAGCTCTTTTGCACTTGCAATAACTGCTTCTTCATCAGCAATCATTTTCTCTCTCAACTCTTGCGCAATCTGCAGCTCTTCCATATCCGTTTCTTTTACGGGCGAATTTTCTGGCTTCTCCAGCTTCCCTTCGGCAAGCAAAGTTAATAATCTTCTTTTAAGGCCGGCTTTGCTTTTTTTTATTTTTTCGTCGTTGGGATATTGTCTGCAGAGCACATCGTTGACTATCTTATCCGCTTCCGGTCCTCCCTGTGTTCGCGGAAAAAAATACGACGACTTTTCTTCGCTTTTAGTAGTAGTATTATTTATGTTAGTATTT
Organism: Smithellaceae bacterium; assembly: GCA_050008655.1. Classification (GTDB taxonomy): domain Bacteria; phylum Desulfobacterota; class Syntrophia; order Syntrophales; family Smithellaceae; genus UBA4810. The sequence continues at coordinate 11,289 of JBEKMF010000045.1, read as the reverse complement.
CTTTTATTAGTATTAGTAGTATGCCTTTTACGGATGTCCGTTTTACGGATATCCGTTTTACCGACATCCGTAAAAGGCATCTCGGTGGTCACACAGGCATGTGGTTCTTCGAAGACAAGCGTTTCATAGCCAATAAATCTTCCGTGAGCATCGCGTATTTTCCGTCTGATAATGTGTCCCCGGCAAATCAAGCCGCGAATGCCGGTCCGCAATGATTTAATGCCGTCCTTTGCTTTATTTTTAAGCACGTCCTCATATAAACAGAAATCATTGGGATGACTCAGCATCGTGCACAGAATGCCTTTTTCTTTCCAGGTCAATAAGGGATCGTCCAAAATATTATTTTGTACGATTGTAAATCCAGGTTCGCGTTTTTGGATTTTATATATGGTTTGCTTTTTTTCTTTATTTTGCATTTACGGTGACTTTATTTCTTCATGATCCGGTGAAATGTCGATAGATAAAACATACCGGCCTCAACTAAGATTTTATTGTCGATTTCAAAGTCATGCTTACAAGTGGTTCAACCGGTGACGATCGTTCAAAATAGACGGGATTTCCTTTGCCCAAGGGCCTTCTCCGCGCTCTTATTTGAGCCATCTCCGCCGGGTTTTTTCCTTTTCCTTTTAATGCCGGATTTTTCCCCAGCCGGAAAGAGTAAATCAGGCAATCATATGTTGAGCATTCTTTAACAGCTGCTTTATTACTTCCCATGCAATCTAAACAGAACCGCCTCATGATCTTCACGGAAGATCTTTTTCCGCCCATTCTGTATTCGTAAAACGGACAAGGCGCTCCAGTGGCCAATACGATGTGCCCGGCACACTTTTCAACTTCCGAATCTGCTCTGCTTTGTACACAGTAATGACAATATGACCGGATTGTTCTCGACGGTGTTTTGTGCTTCTTTCTTTCCGCTGTCATCTTGTTTATTTCTCCTCATGGTTTGCGTACACTTTATTGATGAGTGTCATAATATCAGCAACTCTCCACGCTGTTGTTCTTCTCCCCAGTTTGACCGGTTTAGGAAAACGTCCTTCCTTAACTCCGGCCCACCAGCTGGATTTGGAAATGGGAATTATGGCCGGTGTTGTTTTATCTCCGATAATTTGATTAATCCTCAAAAATCCGGTTTCCGGTAATCTGTTCATCTTGTTTCCTCCTGCACAAAATTGATTCGCTATTTTTCTTGGCCAATGTCCTGCAATAGTTTTTTTAAGTCTTTTTACTATTGATTCAGGTTGGCTTTGTTTCCCTACGGACAAAATAAAGCAGAGACGCGTATATGTCAGTCACGGCGAATCGACACGAGTTTGAAAATGTTCTTAATAATTAAAGGCTTGACTTTAAAATAATATTTAATAAGAAGATGATTATATGGAAAAATACGGATGGGACAGGTATAGAAAAGAAGGTTTACAAGAGCTTCGGCAGATCAAGGAATCTCCCCTCTTCGGCAATAAGAATGCCCAAAAATCATTTCTGGAAATTTATTACCAAATCTACAACGACGAAAAAGAAGATCAAATCAAGGCCACAGCCTTCTACCCGGAAAAAGTAATCAAAGTTGTCGCGCAACACAGAGCCAGGACTGTAATTAAAGATTTGCGCAAGAGCATAGATAAATTTTATACATCTCCTGAAGGAAAAGATTCAAAATTTGAAATTTATTTTATCGCCGAAAGTGGGGATTATAAGTTAGGAATACGGCCTAAGAAAACAAATGCACAATTGCTCTGCCCGGAAGAACCTGTATCCTATAACGAGCATCAGCATTTTATTATCAAGCACAGGCCTTCCACAATGAACAGACTTAGGGTTTTGCTTTTATTAATGGCGCCTCTTCTTTTTTTGATTAGTTTGGTTATCCTTTATGTGGAGAGATTTCATTCCTCTTGGTTAATCTTTTTTATCGGTTACGGTGGTGTTATTTTAAGTCTGGTGATGGGATATATTGTCATTATATTGTTTAAATTCATGTCTCGTGAATTGGTGCATTTGTCGTCAAAGTATTTTCTGAAAGACGCCATGGATCATATTGCTCTTGTTTCCTATTCGGCAAAATGCCCCGTTACGGGATGTGCAGGGAATGTGTTTATTTCCGACGAGTATGACGCGCGAGTAGAAGACAGCGGATATGTTGCTAAATGTTCAAAAGATCCCAAAGGACACAAGTTTTCTATTGATGCCCGAACGCTTAAAGGAAAAAGAATCAAGACAAAAACCAGATTTCCATTGATGAATATTTTTCGTTAGTTTACTTTGTCTTCTAAACCTCTTTTATTGAAGTCAATAAAAGAGGGAGAAGAACTCGTACAGCGCTTTCGCCTCGTAAGGATCAGTCAACGCCATGAAAAATAACAAATCGACGGTTACGTATATCACCTACAAAGTCTTAACTTGTTCTAGTCAGTAAGGTTGAAGATAACCATTTGAATTGTGGTATCTAACATCGCTAATGAGGCAAGCAAAGATTTGACCCCATCGCCTGTGATTTTCAGGCAAACAAGTAAATTTAAATGTATTGGTCAAACAAGCGATCAATGCAGACAACGCGTGGGCGACATTAACCACCTTCAAATGATCTATAAACCCGCCTTGGACGCCTCTGCTTGCTTGATTTGCCGTCGTAGATCAGATAAAAGTTTATTAGCTATTTTATTAAAGCCATCTAATCGCTTAATTCGATCCTTAAGCAGCTTTCGCTTGTTTTCATCGGGTTCGCTCTTCTTTAAAAGATTACTTTCATCAGAGATGAAGCGAATAACAGGAAGATCAATGCCATCATCCAAACCAATTGCCTCAGCAAGCTTAACCCAATCTTTTGATCTGTCCAAAGCTGTTTGAGCAGCTTGTGTTAAACAAAAACAAATTAGAATTTTTGCGGAATAATCCAAGCTATCAGCGAGTTCGAGCCACTTCCTAGTTTCCGCGTCCTCCTTAGTTTCATCGACCGCAGTTCTTTGAGAACGAAAATATCTGGGTGTGTTGTTGTCAGGATCAAGACTCTCAAGAGCTCGGAGTATCGGTTCCGAATCCTCAAAGGGGCGTTTGCCGTTAGGCAATTGATGGCGATGTTCCCATAGTTTGAGAATAGCATCGGCGCACTTAGATAATTTAGTCGTTCGATTTTCGGCCTTTGCAGCCTTTGCGTCTTCGATCAATTCTGTGATGTAGTGGGCCATCCAGCGGCTCAATGTATCTACACCCGGATCAAGACCCAGCTCTTCGACTAATGCCCGTCCAAGATCCAAAATCCCCTTTGGCATCGGCGATAGAGCCGTTGGCCTTGAGGAGCAAGATTTTTTCGTGTGTTTTTCTTTTTGTGTCTTTTTCATATGACCGTCCATATTCGTTTCGGAGTCGGCGTTCAATCTGTACCTCACAAATCAAATCCCATCCTCCATTAGTAAGTAAACTCTTCACTATATCGGTTCTTGCCCAAAACCGCCAGCCATCCGAACGAACTCCCCGATGATAGTAGTCTTCCTCCCGAGGCGGTTCGTCGCACCATGCTTGATAGATTAAAGCAGCTTCGCCGGTGACTCTAGAAATCCAGGTACGATTATTGTTGGCCAGCGGAATAATGTTAAAATCATGTACTAACATGCTGCCTGGTTTAGTCCTTATTTGTTCTACCTCATACCTGAAAGGATCGTGCCCGTCAAAATGCGTGTCACCTTCCATATGCGCAAGCCAGCCTAGAAGACGATAAGGCGGCACATTGATTTGCAGATCGTGATCCTCAGTAGGAATACAAAAATTCCAAGGATTACTTGCCGTCTGAAGCGCACGAACAAGCGCGGGTGCCGTCTCCGGGGAGACCAGTGCCGAGCTGATTCTGATATTTGTCTCACGCTTGGGAAAATGTGCGGTGTAGTAGCCTGCAATAACGATCCATCCCTTGCGGAGTGGCGAGTGTATGCCCATCTCGGTCAGGATTTCGTCGCGGCGTACATTGTAGAGCCATCCTCCATCCGTTCGTGGGTCTTCCTTCCACAAACGAAGTTCAAGGGGCGTTGGCTCGCGATTATCGTATAGCCATGTGGGAGGTTCGGTAGGCAGGAATTTCCCAAGCCAATAGTCAAAACTATCAAAATCATATTCTTCTTTCTTCGAAATTGGATGAGTCATCAGCAGTTCGCCCACAACGCAATGCATTGCATTCCACTCTAGATGAGTACCGTAGCGCTCAATAGTTGGAAAAGAACCGTGGTTGTGTGACCATAAAGTGTAACGCCGCTCGTCATAACGACCTTTTCTAGGTTCCTTATCCCACCAATTGGCTTCTGGATCGGCGCTCCATTTGTCGATGATCCACCTCTCTGCGATTTCAAGGACATGATCTTGGGACACCGTCGGGAAGATGCGCAGGATGTGATCATACCAGTATGGAATGGTGTCCATCATATCGAACTTAAATCTGTGCTTATCATCATGCACGTGTCTTAACGACTGGTACGTGTCTTTATTTTTGGTTATCTGGCCTTTGAGGGCAGTGTTGATCTGATCAATTTTTACTTTCTCTGAAGAAGTCAGGGAAATCACTTGTGCGGATTCAAGCTGAAGCAGGGTTCGTTTTGCATACTCCCTAATTCCGACATGTGGCAATTCGGATGAGGTCGCGAGATTAAAAATCTCAGTTTTACAGGACTTCAGTGCTTCAGGCGTTTCGGCACTGATCCGATACAGCGAAATCGTCAGCCATAGTTTTGCCGCCAGGAAGTAGAAGGGGCCTGTTTGGTCGCGAAAAGCGTCGTCTTTCAATCTGCTATATTGTGAAACTGTTGCTTTAATTATATCTAGACAGCCGAGTTTTGCCAAGCGTCGCAGAGCATGGGCTGCCTTCCATCGGACTCGTATGTCGATATCGCTCATAAGCGCATATAAAAAGCGGGCAATTGCTTCGGTTTTGTTGTTTGGAATCTCATCGGGAATTAGCAAGGATTTGTCTTCGGCAGGGAGTCGGCTCTGGAGGCGTTGTGTATACCAATGAAGTAGTGCACCCGCTTCGGATGCATTAAGACTGCGGGCAATTTCTTCGGCAATGGCGAATAAGGTGCGGCTGCTAAGGTTTTCTCCGACCTGCGCAATTCCCTCGATAATGAGCTTGAGACGTCCGTTGGTATCCAACCCTGTGCAATCCAAGAGTTGAGGCAGGACGGATTGTCCTTCCTTGAGCCACCGTGTGGCACCATAGAAATTCGCAACAAGAACCGACGGAAGTGACTCTTTGCACCATTCGTCAACTGCAGGGGTGCCTTTCCATGCAGCCAGCGTGTCATTGATCATTTCCATCCTACCCGCACTCCAGAGCGATTCCTCGGGGACTCCGACAAGTGCGTTCAAGAATGGAATCCTATCCCTAGGACTGGAGGACACATCCCTCATTCTCATGAGAAGATCGCGATCATAATGCCTCAAGCCAGATGTTTTGGCTGCTTGTAGAACATCTACTATGGATTCCGATGTTGTGAATGATTTTCCTTGAGTATCAAACTCGAACTCCTTCGGAAGATCATTGTCGTTGGACAGTCGTGGCACCATGTCTGGATGCATCATTGCTGTATCCTCAGGCTTGTTGTTCATAGTATGTTGCAGAAATGCTACAGTATGCCTGAGGTGAGTGAGCCACTTACCCTCTGGCTCGCCATTTGAGGTAATCAAATCAACAATCTCCTGTCCTAATGAAAGCCGTTTATTCTGGGAAAAAAGTAGGAGAGTTTCCTTTGCCAATTCCTCGATAACTTCTTTGTACTTTTGGGGTTCTGCCATTGCCCGGGACACCAGTGCCTTTCGAAGATCGTCGTCAGAACCGCCTATTAGCAAGGACAAAGATGTTGAATCTTCAAGACTGATGCTGCCTCGCAACAAAGCCGAGAGGAGAAATTGGCTAAGCGTATTGTCAATCCGAACGATACCATTGTCCATCCATCGACAAATAGCACTTAATGCCGTTGCATCGTCCAAACATGTAAGAGCGTGAATAGCCGATCTCCATGGGAATCCATCATAACCGGAAAGACGCACGGCAGCGCCTGAGATAAACGAAAAAATATCGGTGGCTATTGTTTTACGATCATGTTGATCAGGAATATTTGCGCTCTTGGCCAGGACCGATACAAAGTCGATCTGATCTACAGCTTCCTGGTCAATCTCCTTGGCAATGCTTATGGCATCGTTGAACAGTGCCTGGGCATCGTCCCGACTAATGGGAAAGATGAGTCGGGATAGTTGAATGATTGCATTGAGTTTTTCGGATGAAGCTTCACGCAGCTTTTTGATATTTTCTGAAGCTTCTGCAATAAGCAGCACCAGCGTACCGGACTCTGATGTGCGAAGCCGCATCCGACTCCAAAGTTTTTGACGATGGTTTGCGAACGGATCACTAAATCGGCCTTTAGCTATAGTACTAGCACGCTTAACTAGTTCAGATGTATCGATGTTCTCGACTATCAGCAAGTTCATGATACTTTGGGCGACCGTATCGCGCAAATAAGAACTGTAGTAATCGTAATCAAAATCATATGAATGGGAAGAGAGGTTACCAAGCTCGTCTATTTGCTCATTTGTAATCGACTGGTTTTTTCCTACACGAGAGAGAATCTCGAGACGTGCCTCATAGACGGAGAATAATGCCCTTATTTTCTTATTAAGTCGTTCAACATCCTGGTTATCTGTTTGATGAACTTTATTGTGCTTTTGTTGTTGCTTGCCCCTGCGCTTCTTTTCCGGTTTTGGTTCCGGATTGAGAGTATTTAAATATGCGAAGAAATTTTCGTTTTTTATAGACTTCCCAGAAATCATCTCTTTTAAAAGCCAGCACCGGAGAAGACCGTCAAGTCTATGGGTATCCGAACCCATTAGGCGCTGCTTCTTTTTTCCTTGAAGGATTTTCAGTATTTTGTTTATGGCACCGAGAATAGTCTGTCTATCCAAGCTAAGCTTAAATGCAAGCTCACAAGCCGTGATGAAGGTATCGAGCAGTTGCTTTTCCCACTCGTCATTGCCGGACGCAAACCGAAAATTGCTCACATCGGGAATAAAACTAGGTCGTATACGTCTCAAAGACTTTTCGATAGCAAGCCCGTTGACAGATTCACCTGCCATAGAGAGCGGTACCCATAAAAGCAAGTCCCATGGTCCAGATGGTGGATATTCCTCCAGGAGCGATTTAATGTAATGTGCTTTCCCGGCTGCTATAAGCTGGGGCACGAGAATGAAAGCGACATGAAGAGAAACTTTTCGAGGCCTCCATCGCATAAGCTCATCTAAAGCTGTTTTTGGCCCGGCGAGTTCCAAAAATGTCCATACTCGGGCCGAAATATCATGATCTGTAACGGGCCAGTGTTCGAGTTCTTCTTTTACTATCTCACGCCGACGTCTTAGCCATGCATCGTGGAAGTATAGCTGCTCTTTCGCCATCACGCGGTCACCTGTTCGGATCGCCCGAACCGCATCTTGGGCTAGAAACGATCCGTGTTCTTTGACACGTTCAGGATCCAGAAGAATCCTTCGTCGTAAAGATGAACCGGCGAATTCCACCGACAAATCCAATTCATTTTCGAGTACTTCATTGAGCATTCTGTCATCACGCTCGGCTTCGGCGCTGATTAAGACAGTCTTGAGCGCGTCCTTCTTAGAGTCTATTTCTCGGCACGCAGCCAACGATAACTTGAGCCGCCTAACCTGGACCTGTCGACGCAAAATGGGATCATGTATCGCAGCCGCTTGCGGATCTCGCTCAATAATAGTTAAGATATCGCTTGCCCGTCCAGCGGCTATAAGCAAATCAGCAATATGTATCGAACTGTAGAGGTCTGTTTGGAAGGTTTCAAAAAAATCTCTAGCTATGTCCGCAATGATCACATCACGTTTGATCGAGCCCTTGTCCTTGATGAAAGCATCGAAGTCCTCGTCCGCAATGGTCAATGTGTTCCCTTGAAGCCGAAGGCCGGGCGCAAGATCAAGAGCAAAGTTATAAACGGTGTGTTCCGTGCAGCCTGTAATACGCGCTATCGCTGAAATGGCAATAGGTGCGGGTAGGACCGCAAGTACTCCAACCAGTTTCTCAAATATTTGAGGCTGTCCAAGTTTTATAAGCGCGTTATCGAAACTTGTTCTTAGAACATCGGGCAGACTCTTTCCTCCTGGCATGAGCGCTTCTAGAAGTCGAGTGTGGTTGCCGTTTGCAGCGGCAATCGCATAGGCTTGAACGCGCGGATTCGCATTCGAAAGATTGTGAAACTGTTCTACCAGTATGTCGCTCGGATCGAAAAACGCGACCTCGAGATGCTGCCGCGTTTCCTTCAGAGCGAATGGTGGGCAAATAACATCGTGTGTAACCGATGGCAATCGTAAAGATGCACGACGGACAGGGTCAGTCCTGCACGACGTGATGATGCGGACGTTATCAGGTAAATCTAGCAAATTAATCTCAAAAAGGTCGTGAACAAAAGGGCGCTCCGGAGGATTGGCATTTAAGGCCGCTGCAACAACATTGTCTGCTGCATCAACAACAATTAGCAATATCCCTTTTGTATTAAGCTTCTTGAGCGCTTCGCTAGCAGAACGCAACTTTGCCAAAAACGATCGAATAGTCGCAGGATATTTCATATTTCGTGGAATGAACAAGGGAAGATGGAGAGCAACTGCGAGTTCGTTTGTCAGATGGAGAAATGCATTTTCCGGCAGATGCCTCTTATCTTCAGAATGAGCACAGCGTCCACCACCAAAGCAATCGAAAAAAACCATAACCGATCCTTCAGGCAAACGATCGGCAATCTGGCTCATAAGAATTGTTTTACCGCAACCGCCTTCGCCATGTACTAAAACGAGTCGCTCACCATTTGCTAGAATCCTGACGACCTCATCAGCAGTCGACCTTTTTACCAAATGTTCAGGTATACTAATATCTGGTGGACATGGAAACAAACCCTCACGACTACTGAGACCAAACCATAAGAGGATATCCTTTTCAGTGATGATCTCCCTTGCGCGCTCCGGCAGCATCATCTCGCGAATCCTGACTTGAAGCTCCCGAACTTCTGATGACACATCATCACCAAGCAGGCCAGCAACTATAGTCACAACTCTTTCTCTCACAGCAAAGCGGGAAAGGGAACCACATTCACTGAAATCAAGCGTTTCAAGGAAATCCTGAAACTCTTTTTCAGCAAGTCCTGTAGCAGAGATCAGCCTTTTAAGGTCGGCTATTGTCGCTTGGTCGATGCCGGCGCTTTCAAGCGGCCCTAGCCAACGCACCTCAAGCGCTTTTTTTAGCTCTATAGAGATGTCTTGATTGCTAACAAGGCTAATCTTCAGTTGCGCGCCTTGTTTCATGACTACCTTTGCAGCTTTGAATCCTTCTGACATCTTACGGATTACAGAGTTGTTTCCCTTTTTTGTAATGCTTGCGGTTAGCCGCGCAACTGACCAAGTCTTTTCTGGATTGGCAGCAGAATACTTAAGCTGAACAAATTCTATTTGATCTGCGGTCTCAAGAGTTGTTCCCCCGTAGTACAGCGAGCAATCGACGCCGTCCCAGGTGGACCCTTTAGCATTCTGCGATAGCGTTTCCGTCCTGACACCTTCAACGCCGACAGCCTTTAGATCAGTATCCGGGCACAAAAGGCTAAGCACCTGTTGTAAAGCCCACAGTTCGTGGAACTGGTCACCTGTGTTTGAACCGCGAGCTCCGCCGAAATCTATGCCTTGCGTAAAAGTGCTCACTCTATTTACTCCAGGCGTTTGAATGCGTTGATTGAGAATCGTGAGACAATATACAGACATTGAACACTTCCATTGACCAAGCCATCTAATTTCCTCCTGCATGGTAGTACGGGATAGAACTCTGTCAACTGTCTTTTATATTATCGGCTCAATATCAGAATTTGCATTGTAAATCCACTATACCAACAAATTTTGTCAATATACAGAATTATAGAAACCTTGCTACATTCTACCTTTAGTATTTGAAGTTATAATTACCTGCCGTAAAATCGAGCTCAACGAGAATGTATTTTGATATTGGGTTTTCAGTTGATTGCATGTGTGTGCGCGCACAGGCTGTTAATGAATGATAAACTTGCAAGCGATTGCAAAACCTGGTGGCAGATTGGTGACATAAAAAAAGGCGATCACATTAATGTAACCACCTATAATTATTCTATTTACATTTATTTCATAAAAAACGAAAAGGGGAAATTACATCGCAAAATCAGCAAAAACTGGCTTTCACCATCGGGCATTTTATGTTAATAAAAACCAAAAGCCCAATGGGTAAAAACATGGAAAAAATGTCAGTAATTCATAATGAATACTGCTTGAAATAGCGCATACCCTCAAAAATTATCTAACACTCACTTAGAGGAAGAAGTGCTAGTTGATTACACCTACAGATATATAGTTCTAATAAATCATGAAAAAATGGATATTGCCTATTGAAAGCTTTTAACACAGAGCTCAGATGGCTACAATGTCTTGTTGGCGGTCATTTCTGCTTACTAATAAATCCTGGATCAGAGGAAAGAGACCCAATCATGTAAAACGCGTAGTGTACTATGTTTGCTATTCGAGTAACATATACCAATCCATGATAGAGTGCATTTCCAAGCTGGTACTCCTCGGTATTATGCTTGACCACCTTCTCGCCAAAAATGTCCTGAGCTTCTTGCTTGTCGATAACAAAACTATGATCCTTATAGGAGTACACCAAATCCCGTGAAATTTTCTCTGGTGTCTGTGCAAGATCTGACGCGTGAGAGTGAAGCAATCGTTCAGCATATTGCATGGCGGACTCAGCGACTCGTTCATAGTATCCAAGATGAATGGGCTGTATGGATAAGCTCATATACTTGGAGAACAGGTCTGTCGCTTTGGGGTATTCAGCCACCAGTTCGGCTATGTGCTGGATTGAGCTCTTAAGCCCAAGCGCCGGAAGACCCTCAAATTGTGGATCAATCGGCCCAAGTTCACTCAGACTGCCCATGTGAATATGATTGGCCGCACAGCAGAGCAGAGTAGCCGCGGATTTAGCTAATCTCGGAACAACGATCTCGAGTTTGCCTCCGCTATATTCGACTAGAAGTTTCCCGATCAAATATGCTGGTCCCACGTTACCCCCAGAGGAATGAAGGACGAGAAGAATTGGCTTCCCATCGGAAAACTTGGTGACTGCCGAATAAATGCTGTCAGCATCAGCTTGTACCATTCGCATCTCATCGTAAAGCAGTACTATGTTGTATTGGTTGGCGACTGTGTGTGTCTCAACAATCTGCGTCAGATATT
>JBEKMF010000044.1:0-16144 GCA_050008655.1 Smithellaceae bacterium | reverse complement strand
AAAGAACTGCGCGAGATGGTAAATAAAAAGATATGAACTATAAAACAATAATTATCGAAAAGAAAAACGGCTACGCTGTCGTTAAATTAAACCGTCCCCATGAGATGAACGCAATTTCCAAAGAAATGCGTCAGGAATTGTATGCTGTTTTTGTCGCTTTGGAAGGTGACGCTGAAGTTAGAGTTATAATGCTTACCGGCGGAGAATATGTTTTTTCTGCAGGCATGGATATCAAAGAAATGTCTAACCTCTCCAGTAAGGAAGGCGATGAATTTCTTTTATCAATGATGAGATATTTGAAAAAGATATATTCGTGCAAAAAACCGGTGATCGCGGCTGTAGGAGGCATTGCTTTAGGCGGCGGTTTTAATTTGGTGACTATTTGTGACCTTGTCGTTGCCTCCGAAAGCGCTATTTTTTGTCATCCGGAGTTAAAATTTGGATTTAACCCCTTCTTTTACCCGCTGAGTCAAATTGTCGGTGTGACCAAAGCAAAAGAAATAGTAATGCTGGGTGAACCTATTGGCGCTAATGAAGCGTTAAAAATCGGTTTAGTCAATAAAGTTGCGCCCCCGGAGAAGTTTATGCAGGTGGCGGAAGGTATGGCCGAAATGTTAGCGAAACGTTCGGCCAGAGCCGTCGAAGAATTAAAAAATCTTTGTTCTATTGTGCCGCGCATGGATAAAATGGCTGCGCTGGATATTGAATCGTCGATATGCGCGTTGCTCTTTGCCCGTGATGAACGCAAAGTTCAGATGAGCGAAATGTTGTCTTTGGAAAAATCACGCAAGAAAAAGCAAAAATAATAATGAGACTCGAATTCCAGAAGCAAAGCGCGCTGAAATTGGTTAGTCGAATTATCCCTATAAGCGGAGCGAAATGGGATGAGACTCAAATTTTAAAAGCGAAGCACATAACCTAAAGGTCACACGCTCAAATTTGCCCCGCGAGTGTAACGAAGCGGGATCAATGATAACAATCTATAAATTATCCCAGTCATTTCCCGGTGCGGCAAAATCTTTTAGCTGGTCTCTCCTCTTTTTGTGTTGGAGTTTCTTTAAGGCTTTTGCTTCGATTTGCCGGATTCTTTCTCGTGTTACTCCCATCATGTCGCCTACTTCTTCCAGCGTAAACGGTCCATAATTGCAGGCGACCCATGTGCAGTTTAAGAAGGACTCATTTTTTAAACGCCATTCACAGGTACTATCAGTGCATATCTCGCTGATCAAATTCATCCTTTTTTTACACTTGTAAATATTAATCATGAAGTTAACCCCTCATTGTTACCCAGTATTTTGGCGAATTTATTTTTGTTTATTTATTTTGTCAATATAAATATTTATCTTGCATAAAGATAATGATTAATTTTTAGAAATCAAGAAAAATTGTAAAAAGAGTTTGCGCTAGATCATAGGCAAAAACCTCTTATGATTTAATAGCAAGTGGCTAAAAACTAATTTTTTCGGCTGGTCTTCTTTCCGGTACGTATTTATTTTTGATTTTACCGTCATTCCATTGGCGGGAAACGTATAAGTTGCAATAACAACTCCCGTATTCTTTGACGTCTTCTTGCCGATAATAGCAAGGACAGATAATGTCGCTATCCTTTTCGCGATTTCCGGCAGCCAGACGGCAAGGACAGGACATATAGCCATAGCGTTTTTTATTGGTCAAAAGATCATTTAAAATACCCAAAACCCACGCTTTATCTTTATTAAAGAAATAGCCTTTGGGTTCTTGAACCTTTTTTAACGTGTCATAAAGTTCGTCAGCAGTCATTAAATACCCAATGCCTCCCTAAGATCATTTTCTCTAAAGCCGACAATTATTTTGTCACCAATGATAATAGTCGGAAAGGATTTATTAGGGTTATATTTCATCACTTCCTGTAAAATATTTTCTCTCTCGGCGCCTTGAAGTAAATCAACATCAGTACAATCATAGGTAACGCCGTTATCGTTCATGAATTTCTTTGCCGCTTTACAATGACTACAGGTGCTTAATGTGAACATTTTAACTTTCTGGGGCATCTTTTTGCTCCTTTAGTTTATTTTACTTGTAAATATATGTATTCTTTAAGTTCTGTCAAGTTGATAGTGCAAAATGGTAGTGGATCAGTTTGAAACCGGCACTACCGTTCAAATTCCCCTATTACAAAACACCGCAATTAGGCTTTGCATAAGCGGTGACAATGAAAAAGCAAAGATAAATATTAACTTGACATACTGCATCATAATATATATAAGCCGTCTCCTTACAAAGGTTAAGACTCGATTACGGTGGATCCCCCATCTGGCAGAGACTCTTCCAAATGCGGGATTTTTTTTTAATGAGACTCAAACATTGCAAGTGTAAAGCAGCAATGTTTGTAAGTCGAATTAATCCCCGATGCAAAGCATAGGGGATAATGAAACTCCAATTCCGAAAGCGAAGCATAACGGAATTGGTAAGTTGTAATGAGACCCAAGTTTCAAAAACAGAGTGCATAACCTAAAGGTCACGTTACCGCTGAAGCTTGCAAGTCGAACAATCCCAGTAGCGAAGCGAACTAGTATAAAAAACGAGACTCAAATTTAGTAATAATTAGAAAAGAAGATTTTTTAGAAAAGAGAAAAGTAAATGAAAATTGACGATCAAAAAATTCGCAATATCGGCATAAGCGCCCATATTGATTCCGGTAAAACGACGCTTACCGAAAGAATTCTATATTATACGAAAAGAATTCATGCCATCCATGATGTCAAGGGGAAAGACGGCGTAGGGGCAACCATGGATTCCATGGAACTGGAAAAGGAACGGGGGATAACAATCGCTTCAGCGGCTACATACTGTGAATGGAAAGACCATGAGATAAATATTATCGATACCCCCGGCCATGTTGATTTTACCATAGAAGTGGAAAGATCGCTCCGGGTACTGGACGGCGCCATTCTTGTTTTGTGTGCTGTGGGCGGAGTGCAGTCACAATCAATAACTGTTGACCAGCAAATGAAAAGATATAAGGTTCCCTGCATTGCCTTTATCAATAAATGCGATCGCAGCGGCGCTAATCCTTTTCGCGTTATCAATCAACTCAAAACAAAACTGGGGCATAATGCCGTAGCCATGCAGATTCCAATCGGTTTGGAAACCAAGAACGAAGGTGTTGTCGATTTAGTCGAAATGAAAGCGCTTTATTTCGACGGAGAAAACGGAGAAATAGTTCGTGCCGAAGAAATACCGCAGAATCTTTTGGCAGAAGCGAAAGCAAAAAGAGAAGAATTAGTTGAAGCCGCCTCTTTATTTTCTGATGAATTGACCGAAGCAATTTTGGAGGAAAAAGAAATTACTCCGGAAGTGCTTTACGCCGCCTTACGCAAGGGTACGCTGAAGCGGGAACTAACGCCTGTTTATATGGGATCGGCTTACAAAAACAAGGCGGTACAGCCTATGCTCGACGGCGTGAATTATCTTTTGCCCTGTCCTTCCGATATTGAGAATATTGCCCTCGATATGGATAAGAATGAAGAGCCGGTTGTGCTGGCTAATGATTCCGAAAAACCAATTGTTGCTCTGGCCTTTAAATTGGAGGATGGTCAATATGGCCAGTTAACTTATATCCGCGTTTATCAGGGGACAGTGGCAAAGGGCTCAACTATCGTCAATATTCGCAACGGCAAAAAGGTTAAGGTTGGCCGTGTGGTGCGTATGCATGCGGATCAAATGGAAGACGTCGAACAATTAAAGGCGGGCTACATCGGAGCGTTATTTGGAATCGAATGTTCATCCGGCGATACTTTTGTTTCTCCGGGCGTGAATTTAACGATGACATCCATGTATGTGCCCAAGCCGGTTATATCGCTGGCTATTATGCCCAAAGACAACAAATCGCAAATGGCTATGGCCAAGGCACTAAATAGATTTTCCAAGGAAGACCCGACATTCAAAACTTTTGTTGATCCCGAAACTAGCGAAACAATCATCGAAGGCATGGGTGAACTGCATCTGGATATTTATGTGGAAAGAATGCGGCGGGAATATAACGCCGAAGTCACCACGGGCAATCCCCGTGTTGCTTACCGCGAGACAATAACCCAGCGTGCCGATTTTAATTATACCCATAGAAAACAAACCGGCGGCGCGGGTCAATTCGGACGCATCGCCGGTTATATCGAACCGATAAGCGATGCCGAGTTTGTTTTTGAAAATGAAATCCGCGGCGGCGCTATTCCTACGCAATATATTCCTGCCTGTGAAAAGGGATTCAAACAAAGTATGGCCAAAGGACCGAAACTGGAATTTCCGATTACCGGTGTAAAAGTGGTCATTAATGACGGCGCTGCGCATGCGGTGGATTCTTCGGATATGGCCTTTCAGGCAGCCGCGCGCGGCGCATTCCGGGAAGCCTATCAACGGGCAAAACCGGTTATTCATGAACCGATAATGAAAGTCGTTGTGGAAACTCCGCCGGAATTTCAAGGTCCGGTAATGGGTCTTTTAAACCAGCGCCGCGGCATGATTATCGGCTCCCAGGATGAAGGCGTCATGTGCGTGATTGAGGCGCAGGTGCCGCTGGCGGAAATGTTTGGTTTTTCGACAATACTTCGATCATCCACACAGGGCAAAGCGCAGTTTACAATGGAATTTGCTCTCTACCGGCAAGTGCCGCAGTCGATTGCAGAAAAGATCGCGCTGGAAGTCGCTCAGAATAAAAAATCAGCTGCGTAATATATTAAAAAGAGATGTCCAGAAATACCAGTGCGTTAAAACGTGAAGAAAATATCATCCATTTAACTTATGAGGATATTATCATGCTGAAAAAAGAAATCATCTACCGCAATCCACTGACCAATATCGGCTATGAAAATGAAGACATCTTGCCGGATGGAGGCTTTGGCGCCGTCATTGCTCATGCCGGCGTGGGGAAAACAGCTCTGCTGGTGCAAATGGCCCTGAACACGATGATCAGGGAAAAAAATGTATTGCATGTAAGCCTTCATGACGCCGTAAGCAAAGTTGATGTCTGGTATCATGAGCTGTTTCAGAATATCGCGGCCAGTTTCAATGCCGCGGAAATTAAAGATTATTGGGAAAAAATTCAGCCGCATCGTTTTATCATGATCTTTAAAGTAGAAAGCTTCAGTGTGCCCAAGCTGGAAGAGCGCTTAACTGAGTTAATGGAACAAAATATTTTTAAGCCACATACTTTGATTATCGACGGATTAAAGTTTGATGAATCAGGACGCGGGCCGCTTTTACATTTAAAGGAACTAGCCAAGAAATATTCGATAAGAATTTGGTTTACCGTCCATGCGCATCGGCATGAAGAGCGCGCGGAAAACGATTTGCCGCTTTCGTTTTTACATATCGCCGATTTATTCGAAGTTATCGTGCAACTGGCGGCCCAGGCCGATGAAGTTTATATTAAAGCTCTTAAAGGAAGATCAATCGATTCCGCAAAGAAATTGTTGCTTCTCGATCCAGCGACGATGCTGATCAAAGATCGCAAGTAGTGGCGACTTCGAAAAAAGTCGCATTTCGACTATCGCTTACACCTACAAAGAAACAAGCAGTGTGAATAAATATTTTGATAATTTGCGTTTGAAATATTTAACGACAAGCGCATGTTGGGCGTATTAGATTCTTATGAATTGAAATTAAATATTCATACCATTTCGTCGTAATATTTCCACTGTCGTTTTTGCTCCTTCAATTATTTTCTTCGTTAAGTTCATCACTTTCTTTTTTGTCGACGCTTTCTTAATTATTGGCCAGATTAATGCGTAAACATTATCAGTATTTGCATTTGAAAGTTGAGTGAGTGTCTCGATCCCTTCTTTGCGTAATCCAGTACTAATTTTTAGTTGATATTTTTCGATTATTTCTTTTTGTGCATCATTTAACTTCGCAAATGAAGACCAATTTACTATTTCGAGTAAATCCTTCATTTTAATTACCTTACCTAGTTCTTCCTTGACTTGCTTATAGCTCTCCTTTGATTGGTGTTGTATCAGGAATTCATTGAATGCATGGTTGAATTTTCTATTCTTAATATCGTAAACTATTGTCCCTTTTCTTAGAATGAACGCTATATATTTATACGAAAAAGGACCTGCTTTTTTTGCAATATTCTCCTCTGTTCTAGCTAAATATTGCTCTCTTTCTTTTTCGACTTGCGGAATTATTCTTGTGTTTATATATTTTCGTAAATTCCATTCATTTATTCCAGGAAGGCTACTAATTGGAATTAAAAATAATGCAATTCGTTCAAATGGTTTAATTACCCCCGCTATTCTCATCATTACTGAAGCAAAAGGCAACATTTCCTTTTCTTCTTTTTCAGTAAATACCTCTGATAAACCCTCTGAACTTTTTACAACGCACACATAATCATCTTCTATTTTAATTTTTTCTTTTATTCTTTCTCGATAAATTTCTGAATGTTCAAGAAATGAGATCATCACTTGCTGCAGTTCGGTTAAATTTGTTCGTGTTTTCCGGTCATCAATTACTAATTTATTATGTTTTGCAATTATTGCTTGTCTCTTTATTCGCTCATTTATTAATTCCATTACAGGTCCCGCCCAAATTTGTAGGACTGCCAATACAATTAACCCTAATATTTGAATTAGCAATGGAGCTTGACGTATTTCAGGAACATATAATGCTAAACAAATAACAACGATATTCACAATAACAGCGACAAATAGTTTGCCTCTTTTAATATTCATAATATTCCCTCTCAATTCTTACATTTGAATCTGGGACCGTTATTATGTCAACATTACCTGCTGAAAGGTAACCAAATTGATTTGTATGCAAAATAGGTGGATATGGCGGTTAAAATCCCTATGGTAATTGTAAGCCATATAAGAATCTTAGAATATTTATTGGTTGTTTTATCGAGTTTCTCAACATTTTCATTGAGTCTCTCAACCGAATTCTTAAGTCTTCTGTTTAGTTCAAGGGTTTTCTCACGCGTTTGCGAATAAGAAAAGTATATCAAGTCATCATCGGACATTTCTTTAATTTCTTCGAATTGATCTCTATCCATTAATAACCTCAATATAAAAAACAAAAAAACCACATAAAGAGCTAGTGAGCAAGGAAGGTCATTCACACCCTTTTGCTTGATGATGCGCCGTAGTAGATAACTTTTTTTCTTGAAATTTCCATTCATCATTATCCAAGGAACGAATATACCATCCGCCGACTACCTGAATAGATGCAGATACATATTTTTTATCTGTTGGAAACGGCGAAGCCTTTGCCGCCTCGAACGAAGAAAATTCTTTTGTTGTTTGTTGATTGGCCGGTGGGTTTATGATCGGAAAGGTTTTTGTTGAATAAACAACTGTAAAATTTTTAGGATAATGTCCGTTATCATCAAGTTCAGATATATCTACTTCTTTGGCACTGTTCATAAGCGGGACGCAATTAAAGCTTTTTATAGCTTCCAGTGTTGCCATGCGTTTTGCCATGATGTTTTTACTTTGTTTTATGTCAAATTTTGTAAAACAATAAACTGTAGTTTTTGGCATTGGAAGCTCTCCTTTTTATTGGATAGTTTTACATATTTTCAAGAATGGATCAAGTCACGCTTTTGAAAAACATTGAGTGCCGGTTGAAATGAAGCATCCCTACAATGGTTGAAGAATTATTGACTTCAGGAAGAAGTGCTTGCTGAAAACACAAGTATTCAATCTGTTTTGACCAGCAAAATAGTTGATTACCTACCGTTTAAGCTCTTCTATATTGCAATGAATCGAGGGCTTTTAGTTAGCCTAGGGTTTCGCTCGTTTGAGGATAAGCAGGAGACAGCATATCGCTACTACAGCATCAATAGCAAAAAGAAGCGTAAGCATGGCGGTCCAGTTTTTTATGCCGACAACGCCAAAACCTGTCGCCAGTCCAATGAGCGGGAAGATCAGTCCAAGATATTTTGAATACTTAATGTCGAGGTAAAGAAGAATACCAATGGTAAAATACACAATTCCAAAAACCAGCATGGGAAGGGCGTTGGGATCCGAAGGATTTTTGATTATTGGGGGCACATGCAGTATACCTGTAAGCAATAACAGATAAGCTGCGAGATGACGGATTGTTTTCATGCATAACCTCCTTTTGTGCGATTCTTTAAGGATGATGTCAATCTTAAAATACGCCTTTTCCATAATAAACCCCGCCTTAATTGTCAATTAGAAAAAATCATAAAGTCGGGGCGTTCGTTCTCCAATATGTATTTCTATAAAATAATTGCAATAATTAGATTGATAAATTAAATAAAAGATGATTCAAAAATAGAAAAAGGTCAGTTTGTTGGTGCTAGTGGTATCCGTGCAGCATCAGAAAAAATAAAAAGGAGGTAATGAGTATGAACGTAAAGAGATTTGTTTGGGGAAGTATTGCAGTATTTATTGCTTTCGAGATTATGGATTTTATTGTTCATGGGGTAATCTTGAAAAGCGCTTACGAAGCTCTTGCTCCCCTTTGGAGGCCGGACATGATGTCTCTGCTGTGGATTTTTCATGTGGGTTCTCTCATCTTGGCTTTTCTGTTTACCTATATATTTGTCAAAGGCTACGAAAGCAAGGGCATCTTGGAAGGTGTTCGTTATGGTATCATCATCGGGCTTTTTGCGAATATTCCGTACGGCTTCTATGAATATGCCATGTACCCACTACCTTTATGTCTGTGCCTGCAGTGGTTTATCTATGGGATGATCGAATTCATTATCGGCGGAATAATTGCTGCCGGCATTTATAAGCCCAACAAAGTGTAAATTTTCCTGGAAATACTTCGATGATGGCGATGAAAGGTGCGGCAGGTGAAAAGCAAATGGAGGAGGCCCGGTAAAAAATGAAAATAGCAACATGGGTATGGTTGGTAATAGCTATTATAATTATAATTTGTGGGGGGATTGCGGCTGCTATTGCCTTATCTTCACCTAAGTCACCGCCAACTATGGAATCAATAGCCGCACCTTTTCGCAGCATGGATTTTTCCAAGTTGCCGCCGCTGAGTCATTATACCGCTCGTGACGGCGCCAAGCTCGCTTATCGTGCTTATATTGCGCCTCAACCCAAACAAACAGTGGTTTTAATCCATGGTTCATCGGGAGCAAGCATAAGCATGCATGCTCTTGCCGGATATTTGCAGGGACAAGAGATGGCAGTGTACGTACCTGATATGCGCGGTCACGGCGATTCGGGTAGCAAGGGTGATATCGCTTATATTGGTCAGCTGGAAGATGATCTCGAAGACTTCGTTAACCAGGTGTTAAAAGGCAAGCAAGATGCAACGCTGGTCGGATTTTCGGCGGGAGGCGGTTTTGCCTTGCGGTTTGCCGGAAGCAGCAGGCAAAAACTGTTTGCTCATTATGTGCTCCTGGCGCCATTTTTACGGTACGATGCGCCAACCACAAGGTCCAATAATGGTGAGTGGGCCAAGGCGAGCGTTCCTCGAATCATCGGTCTTTCACTTCTCGGTTCAATCGGCGAAAAATGGTTCGGCCATCTGCCTGTGCTCGCCTTTGCCGTTGATGCTAAGACAGCCCAGTATCAAACCGTGACTTATTCATATAGACTCTGGAGTAACTTCGGACCGCATTACAATTATAAAGCAGACATGGAAGCCGCAAAGCAGCCCCTGACCGTAATGGTAGGGAAAAATGATGAATTATTTTATCCGCAAAGATATCTGCCGGTATTCGCATCTTCTCAGCCGCACGCGGAGATAATCATAGTACCGGATGTCGGCCATATCACTCTCACCTCGAATAAGGCTGGCTGGAAGGCTGTAGCGGAACAGGTTTCCCGTTAAAAAGTTTCTTAAAAGGCAAGTTAAGAACATTTCCCACAATAATGACGGCGCAGAGTAATAAGTGAAAGCGTCATGAAGCAAAATCGCTTAAAGAGTGAAAAAAGTCCCTACCTTCTTCAGCATGCGCAAAATCCTGTTGATTGGTATCCCTGGGGCGAGGAAGCCTTCGAAAAATCCCGTAGGGCCGACCAACCGATTTTTCTTTCCATTGGTTATTCCACCTGCCACTGGTGTCATGTCATGGAGCGTGAATCTTTCGAGGATGAAAAAGTGGCGCAGTTGCTCAACGAAGTGTTTGTCTGCATCAAAGTAGATCGTGAGGAACGTCCCGATATCGACAACATCTATATGACAGTTTGTCAGATGATGACACAGAGCGGCGGTTGGCCTCTGACGATATTGATGACTCCTGACAAGAAACCTTTTTTTGCCGCCACATATATTCCCCGAGAGACAATGTATGGAAGAATTGGAATGCTCGACTTGATCCCCGAGATTAGAAAAGTATGGACTACCCAACGCCAGGAAGTAATAAACGCGGCAAACAAGATTACGCAAGAACTGACAGACCTGCACATAAAAGTGCCAACCCAGAAACTTGGAGAAGATACTTTAAGTAAAGCGTTTGAATATTTTATCCACAGTTTTGACCGGCGTTATGGAGGATTTGGCAATGCGCCCAAGTTTCCGACGCCGCACAATCTTTATTTTCTAATGAGATACTGGAAGAGAAAGAATGAATCCGCAGCGCTAAAAATGGTGGAAGAGACTCTTCAGCATATGCGCCGGGGAGGTATTTATGACCAGATCGGATTCGGCTTTCATCGTTATTCCACAGATGCCGAATGGCTCGTGCCGCACTTCGAAAAGATGCTCTACGATCAGGCCCTCATGGCCATGGCTTATATTGAGGCGTATCAGGCAACAGGTAAAAAGGATTACGAAGATACTGCCCGGGAAATATTCACTTATGTATTACGTGATATGACGGGCACGGATGGCGGTTTCTACTCGGCCGAAGATGCCGACAGCGAAGGGATGGAAGGCAAGTTCTATCTTTGGGCAGAAGAAGAGATTTACAATATTCTAAAAAAAGATGATGCTGATTTATTTTTAGCTGTCTTCAAAGCTGAAAATTCTGCCGCAGCAAGTATCATCGCGGAACAAGGACTTGCTGGATACTTTATTCCTCATCTGGAAAGTTCGCTCAATGAAATTGCCCAGCAGTTGAATATCTCTGAGGAGAAATTAACCGGACAATTAAATGAAATTAGAAAAAATCTTCTAGCGAGCAGAGATAAGCGCATACATCCATTCAAAGATGATAAAATTCTGACCGATTGGAACGGTCTTATGGTTGCCGCTTTGGCGCGAGGAGCACAGGTGTTTAATGAACCTGTTTTTGCTGATACTGCCCGTCGGGCAATCGATTTTATTCTTAACCGCATGCGCACATCTGAGGGAAGACTATTACACCGTTTTCGGGATGGTATTGCATCCATTCCGGCAACAGTAGATGATTACGCATTTATCATCTGGGGCCTGCTTGAACTTTACGAGGCTACATTTGAAATCGGCCATCTTGATACTGCCCTGATGTTGAACAAACAAATTCTGGATCATTTCTGGGATAAAAAAGACGGTGGATTTTACTTTACACCGGACGACGGCGAAGAACTTCTGGTTCACCGGAAAGAAGCACACGATAGCGCCATACCTGCGGGCAATTCCGTCTCGATGCTGAATCTTCTGCGTCTGGCACGGATAACAGGAAACACCGAATTAGAAAGTATGTCTGCTGCCATCGGCAAAATGTTTTCCGCCAAAGTCGTCCAATTTCCTTCCGCATACACGCAGCTTCTGGTAGCGCTTGATTTTGTCCTGGGACCATCATCTGAAGTGGTCATTGCCGGAGACCTAACGAAGCGGGATACAAAAGAAATGGTGAAGGCGTTGCGAGCCGTTTTTGCGCCCAACAAGGTCGTTCTTTTTCGACCGGTCGACGAGACTCTTCCGGAGATAGAAAAAATTGCACCTTTTTTGAAGTCACAATTAAGCATCGACGGCAAAGCTACGGCCTATGTTTGTTCCAATTATTCCTGCCAATCGCCCACCAATAGCATAGACAAAATGATTGCCTTGTTAAAGAGTGGAAGCGGATAAAGAATTGGTAATTATGCATTTAGTAAGCTTTAGTTATTGAAAAAGTTAAACAATTTTGGAATAATAGAGACTAATATCCGACAAAGGAGATATTTCCATGAAAGAGACTCTAAAGCCTCCTTACATAAAACTGATAGATAAACGCGGGGATCTTGAAATTTGGGTAGTTGACGGTAGTTACATTCGCGGGCATATCGATGAGGAGTTTACCAATTTTGGCCAGCACTTCCGGTATTCTTACATACCGGAAAAAGAATTGTGGCTGGATAAGGAAGCTCATCAAGATGAGAGGCAATTTTTTATTGAGCACTTGCTGGCAGAATATCGCTTGATGAAACAGGGAATGACATATGAAGAGGCGTTAGTTGAAGCGGATAAACAGGAAAGGAAAGAACGTAGACACGCCGGTGATTTGAGAAAGATTACCAAGCTCGGTCAAAAGCTCCCGGATGGGAAAGATATGCATGAAAAGATGTGGAAAAAGCTGGAAAATGGATTAACGGTTTGGTTGGTCAATGGCCGGTTGGTAAGGAGTACGTTCGATATCGATTTTACGGAAGGCGGGCATGATAAGGTCTATGAGTTTGTTCCGGAAAATGAAGTGTGGATTGATGATGATATAATTGAGCAAGAACGAGGTTACGTGCTCGTGCATGAGTTGCATGAGCGCAATCGTATGGCGAAAGGATGGCCTTACAGTAAAGCCCATGCGGAGGCAAGCCATCTCGAATATAGGTGCCGCCATCATCCTGACGAATTACATGACGCTCTGGCGGCGGAAGGATGGGCTTAATAGCTGAATTCTGGTTTTACCGGAAAAGCATAGTTCACTTTCCCCGGCAATTTGATTTGCCTTTGCCGCGGCCTTCGGTAGTTTCATTTTTTAAAATGTTATTTTCAAATGTGAGGGCGTAAATGAAATCACCATCGCCGCAGTTGTAGTGCCATATATGCACCCTTTTACCGATTTTTTCCTTTGATGTCGGCTTTCCACAAGTTACCAGCACTTGCGTTTTAGTATCGTAATTAACATAAAGGCGATTTCCCATCATTATTAATTCGTTATATATCACATGTTACAAAGAGCAAATTGGATTATGTTTGGTTTTGTTGGTTTATGTTCGGTTAAGACGGTTACGTTTTAGTTACACACTATTTAAAAAAATTGGTTTTCCATAAAATACATCAGGAGCAAAGGCTATGAGTGAAATATTTTCAAAAGAGTCAATAAAAGAAAAACATCGCTTGAAGATCAACGAGATCATGAAAGCTGGTGGTAGCGTTGAGGAAATTGTTAATTACATTATGAGTAGAATTTCGACTGTCATCAGTTATGAACGTCGCAAAAATGAGCGCAGGAAATTGCGAGAATGGAGCAAAGATTATGAAACAAGTAACGGCAGCAGGGGATGCCACCAATAATAATATAGATATTATTTATTCTTTAATTATTAATTATTCAGTAGAGAAGAAACTAGATTTCATTACATTGAGTATTCGTAGTGATAAATATGAAAAACAAATATACAGTCTCTTGGAATTATACAAATTCAGGTTAGTATCTAATGAAAAACTAGGGAAAGGAAACTATGACATCAAGAGGACATACAAGAGTGATAATGACATTGCTTCCATAGAAATAATGCGTGGTGTAAAGAAACGTTTTTACCCTGCTCTTCTTATCAAAATACACGATGCTAACAGAGAGCTCTTATCTATACTGGATTCGTTTTTCAAATATAACAGCATTAAGATAACAGTTTCTGTAATCGAAATGACCTTTGACTTTTCCACAGATGACCGGATTAAATTCATCGAGTTTATGAAATCTCATCTTGTCCTAAAACACACAAGAGCAAAAGCAAACTCAGGATACCGGACAACTTTCTATACAAACGATATAAGAACTTCAGCAAAAGGGATGAGGGTCTATGATGATGCCTTCAAGGGCAACGATAAAAAGATGGTCAGAATGGAATTGGTTTTGAATAGGGCTGTCATACGAAAATTGGGATTGGAGTTTCCTCTAAGCAGTATCGATTTAGTGGATTTATCGAAGTTCTTTTCATTCAAAGTCATCAATGAGAAAAGAATCAAGGATTATCTGTTCTGGAAACACAGAAAGCGGATAGCGGCTGCAGAGGAACGGAGAAAAGGCATGGGTAGCCTTTTTAAAGCCCACCTCAATAGCCATCTGAGTTGTATCTTGGTTAAAGAGTCTTTGATGGAGAACTTGGATAACTTGAAATCAGAAAAAAGAATGATCCCTAACTACTCCCGATTCATAGAGCCGCTAGATTGGTTCAATTCTGATTTTTTAGAGAGGGCATCTAGTGACAATTTTATTAAGAGCAAAACTATACTGTCATTTGACGCATGATTTGGTGTCAGAATACCTTTATTTCGTTAATAATTGACCTTACAGGCGTTGTTTTCTAATGTGTGTATTTTTTTTAGGGGGTAAATAATGCTGCTGCGAAGAGCCATTATAATTAATTTTATTAAAATCCGTGTCCAATCGATTGGACGCGTAGAAAGAGGAAGTATGAAAGAGAAAGCATCTGCGTTAAAGGGTAAATCATAAGGATCGTATTTAAAAGAATGTGCAGATGTGGACAACTGTGGAATCATAAAGGCTGGTGTAAGTATATGTTTGACAGTACGGTAAAGACAAAGAAAAAGATGGAAAAATTAATAAGTGCAATTAATGCAGGGGAAATAGTGGAACTGCCTCTAATTAAAAAGGAAACAGTTAAAAAAGAAAGTTAAGATCAGTTAATATTGGTTAAGATTATGGCGAAGTTTAAAAGAAGAACAGTAAAGAATACCGGATGTACTATAGATGAGCTGCATCTTCTGGACTGAGTCTCTGATTTTCATTTCTGACTTTATAGCAGCCAGTTATAAAATTGTCAAAGTACACTTCCTTCTTATCTGCTTTGGAGATAATTTCATCATCAGCCTTCAATAAAGGCAATGCTGGCAATAACTTATATGGAGCGAGTCCAGTCGACTGAACTCCAAAATAATCGACCAAATCGATGGCATTGTAAACCGATGTTTTACCCACTTTAAGCTCACCAGCAATAAAAGACTTGAAGTCCTTATACCCATCTTCCTTATACAACTCACCATCACGGATTTTCATCATACGTTGCCCTAGCGCTGGTGTGCTCATCCCGCTCAGAAGTTCTTCGTAACGATCTGGCGCTTGAGTTCAACAGCAAAACTCCTTCGGTGCTTCATGGCAAGTTCCTTTCTCCCATTTCTAGGGAATCTGGTTCCTGCCAACTACTCTAACATATTTTGTCCAACTTCGGGGGTGCAGTACAGAATCATAAAGGCTGGTGTAAATATACATTTGATGGCACGGTAAAGACAAAGAAAAAGATGGAAGAAGTAATAAGTGCAATTAATGCAGGGAAAATAGTGGAACTGCCTGTAAAGAAAAAGAAAACAGTTAAAAAGGAATATTAAGATACATTAAGACTTATTAAGACAATGCCAAAATTAAAAAGACGAACAATAAAGAATAGCGGATGCACTGTAGATGAGTTGATGTTTGTAGATCAGTATATGATTGATCGCAATGGTACACAAGCAGTTTTAAGAATGGATAAGACAACAAATAATCATAGTGTGCAGGATTTTGAAATTGTAGTCAGGGATACGTAGTCAGATGCTAGCTAAAGCAGACAAACCACGGTCATACATAACAAAGTCATCCACTGGACGTCTTACAGCCGTCAGTGATGCCCAACGTTACTCTCTTTCAATCCGTAATCCTCAATTCTTACAGCTACCCACCACTAAACAGTTGTAGGTGAAACAGATAATTGACTTCTTCCTGTAATCCGTAAACCATGAACCTCAAAAAGAATACAAGGCTTCAATTCAAAATCATTAGTGTTACTTTTTCAACACTTATGATAACAATGTAAACGTATAAACGGAGGTGATATGACAGATAAGGAAAAGGATATCAAAATCAGAATTCAAGCTCTTGAACGTTTTGTACGTGATATAAAAATTATATTAGTAATAGTTGGGTCATGTATTGTAGCGTTTCTCGGATGGCAGTCATATTTAGGAATTCCCAAGGCTATAGATGATGCATTTAAGGGTACTGCGATTAAATCAATGAACGATCAGGCAAGTAAATCATTGGCTGATATAAATG
>JBEKMF010000043.1:0-16189 GCA_050008655.1 Smithellaceae bacterium | reverse complement strand
TCTTCCCCAACAGCCGGACTACATCCAAGGACAGAAATTATCTGAATGTTACCTGCCCGCAGCCCGACGCTTTGCGGACAACAGCATCGATATGGGCACCGGTTTTGATTGTTTTCATAAACTATCGCATACGGCCAATAAAAACATGGGCCGGCAGCAAAAAATTAATCGGCTTCTGCTCAAAATGCTGATGGAGAAACACAGATTTAAAAATTATGATTTGGAGTGGTGGCACTTCACACTGAAAAATGAACCCTATCCCGACACATACTTTGATTTTCCAATTGAGTGAAAAATATGAAAAATAAATTACCTCCTTTCTTAAAATCATACGGTTTTTCGATTATTCTGATTGTATCCATCATTATCGGCGCGATTATCGGAATTATTTTCAAAAAAGATGCCGCGATCTTAAAACCACTCGGTGATATTTTCTTAAATCTTCTCTTTACGGCCATTGTTCCTCTCGTCTTTTTCTCCATATCATCGGCTGTTGCCGGAATGACTAATATCCGTCGCTTAGGGAAGATCTTATCCGCGATGATCTTTGTGTTCGTAATCACCGGCCTCATTGCTTCAATTGTCATGCTGATCGGAGTTATACTTTACCCTCCTGCAGTCGGTGTCCATGTGAGCTTTGGCAACGGCGTAAATCTTGAACAGTTTAAAGCCTCCGACGAAATAGTGAAAGCTTTTACAGTCGGCGATTTTACCGATCTTTTATCCAAGAAAAATATGCTGGCCCTTATCATCTTTGCTGTTCTCACTGGCCTGGCCACTTCAGCATCCGGAGAACGCGGCAAAAATTTCGCCAATTTCCTGACATCGGCTAGTCAAGTTATGATGAAACTGATTTTCTTCATCATGTACTATGCACCGATCGGTCTTTGCGCTTACTTCGCCTATCTCGTCGGCGTCTTCGGCCCAGAACTACTGGGCTCATACGCCAGAGTCGTGATTCTATATTACCCGACGGCCATTTTGTACTACTTCATCGCCTTCACCCTCTATGTCTTTGTAGCCGCCAGAAGTGAAGGTCTACGGCGTTTCTGGCGCAACATCATACCGCCTTCTCTTGTTGCTCTGGCTACGGGAAGCTCTATAGCCACAATCCCCGCCAATCTCGAAGCAGCAGACAAAACCGGCGTGCCCCAGGAAATCAGCGAATTTGTTATTCCCGTCGGCGCGACCATGCATATGGAGGGCTCCTGTCTTGCCGCTGTCGTGAAGATTGCTTTTCTGTTTGGGATATTCAATATGAGTTTCTCTGGAGTCGAAACTATCGCGACAGCGCTAGGTATAGCACTTCTGGTCGGGGTCGTGGTGAGTGGCATACCAGGGGGCGGAACAATCGGCGAAATTCTAATAATTTCCGTTTATGGCTTTCCGATGGAAGCCTTCCCGCTTATCACGATGATTGGAACACTGGTTGACGCTCCGGCAACAATGGTGAACGCCATTGGCGATAATGTTTCCAGTATTCTGGTTGCGCGAATACTGGGCGGCAAGGATTGGATAAAGGAAACTTAGGTTCTTAAACAATTTTATGCGCGAAATTTTTTGGGATCTACTTTTGGTTGGTTTTTCTTCGCTTGCCTCTGCGGGTACATCATGGTTTTTCTCTCGCATGTATTACCGTAAGAGTCTTGCTAATCAGGAGATTGAAGTGACTAAAGAGAGAGCTGAACTTATAAAAGCGCTAAAAAACAGTAACGCCAATGACCAATCGTATCTCACCCAGCAATATATTGATGGCACGGTGATGGCATGGAAGGAGAAAGGCTCTCCCTTTCCCTATCTAGATAGTCTCACTGAAGTATCGCGAGAACAAAAGTCACAGATTCTTCGTTCTGCTTCATTACGCCATAAAGGACGTGAGCCTAAACGCAATCTATACGCTTCGTAGTGCTCTCGCCAGGCAATTTCATGGCCCATGCCGTCACCGAACCAATGGTTCTAGCTTTTGTATCCACTTTATAGAAACTGTTCGGTTGAACGTTGACGCTATATTTTGTCAACAAACCATGATGTGATCCTAGACAATTTATATCCCTCTTAGATAGCAACGAAAGTTTCTTGACAATTATTCGGCATTGCCTGTATTTTTACCTGCATGAACATCTGCTACAAATGTAATAAAGAAATCTCACAGGATTTTTTTGTCGGCAGACAGGCACAATGCCCCTCCTGCGGAGCAGACCTTCATTGTTGCCTCAGCTGTTCTTTTTATGATGTAGGCTCTTATAATGACTGTCGAGAATCTCAGGCCGAAAGAGTACTAGATAAAAGCCGCTCCAATTTTTGCGATTTTTTCAGCTTTAAACAAACAACGAAAACTCCCGGCACAACTGATTCCGGCGCTAAAGATAAACTGGACGTTTTATTTAAAAAAAGCACGTAATAAAGGTTTTACATATATCTATACAGCACAGGGCGAATGGCGGCCGGGAAGTAGTTCCATTTTGTATTTTCTTATAGGTAAGGTTTTAATATCTAGTTTCTCTCCAATTTCTTTTAGCGGCACAACTTCTATACCTCTGTTGATCGCTTTTTCTAAAAGCTTCCGGAATTTATTTTGAAAGATGCCCCCTTCTACTTCCGCATGAACTGGCAGAACATGTGTTTGGCCATCGTGAAGAAGATCGATAATTACTGCTACGCCTTGCTGCGCGTCAATTTCCTCAAAGCAGGGTAAATCGGAAGGTATCTCCAGAACTTCAGCTATTTCGTGGACGAAGGGCGTGCGAGCCCTTGTGCAGCTTAGATATTCAAATTTGTATTCTTTAATTATTGCCAGCACTCGATCATCTATAACCCATGAAGGAGCACCAAACGCTGTTGGTTTCTTTCCTGTCAATTTTTCAAAACCACTCATTCCTTTGGCAAACCACTCCCGAATCCAGTTTTCCGATTTATCCGACAGTTCATCCTGCCAGCGGCGGTGATCCCAGGCATGAAACTGGACTTCATGTCCTGCGGCAATTACATCTTTCACGATTTCCGGAAAGGAAAGAGCGATCATCGGCGCCGGAAGCAACGTACCGTAGAGTGCTGTTTTCCAGCCGTAAAGAGCAGGCGCGTTGGTACGCATCATTTTTTTTAAAAAAAGCGGATTCTTAATTAACTGTAATGCCGCCCGGCCGGAATTATCCGGTCCGATGCTCAAAAAAAATGTTCCCTTTATTTGGAATTCTTTTAAGGTTTGCAAAAGACGGGGCACGCCGTTTTTCATGCCCCAGTAGGTATCGACATCGATTTTTAATCCAAGTATTCCCATTTTATTTGATGTCGGCGTCTTTGTTTTCTTCCAAAAATGAATTGAGCGTTAGCCGCAGTGATTCTTCCAACCCTACTTTCGGCTCCCAATTCAAAAGTTTTCTCGCCTTCTCAATGCTGGGTTTGCGGGTGTAAATGTCCTGATAACCTTTGCCGTAATAGGCATCAGCGGAAACATCGATTATATCGGAATAGCTTTTGTCGTTCTTATGATCAGGATGTTCCTTAAATAGCTTCTTTAATAAGTTGGCCAGCTCTTTGACCGAGCATTCGTTGGCTGGATTACCGATATTGATAATCTGGTTTTTGCAAATATCATTTTTATTTTCCAATATTTTCATCAGCGCACTAATTCCATCATCAACATACGTAAAACAGCGCTTTTGTTTCCCGCCGTCCACAAGATTTATCGGCCGTTTCATAAACAACTCCGCAATAAATTGAGTAACCACGCGCGAACTGCCTTCCTTGGCAGCGTAAAGTGAATCAAGCCGCGGGCCGATCCAGTTGAAAGGCCGAAACAGTGTAAATTCCAGATGTCCTCTTGTTCCATAGCCGTAAATCACACGATCCAGAAGCTGTTTACAGCAGGAATATATCCAGCGTTCCTTATTGATCGGACCTACTACCAAAAAGCTTTCATCTTCTTTGAATTCCGGATCAGTACAGGCGCCATACACTTCCGAGGTCGAAGGGAAAACAACCCGCTTGTGATATTTAACGCATTTTTTGATGATATCCACGTTCATCTCAAAATCAAGATTATAAACGGCAATCGGATCTTCCACATAAAGCTTGGGAGTGGCAATAGCCACAAGCGGCATCACAACATCGCATTTTTTGATTTGCAGCTCGATCCACTCCCGGTTGATGGCAATATCGCCTTCCATGAAATGAAAACGTGGATTATTCAGATTTTTGCCGAGCCGGTCTGTGCCCAAATCCATACCGTAAACTATCCAATCTTTTTTTTCGGTGAGGATTTTATTAATCAGATGATGCCCGATAAATCCATTCACGCCCAGTATCAATATTTTCATTTTAACTTTGTCACCTTCCCTTTTTGGAAATATTCGAAAATTGGCGAACCTTTCCTGCGCCTTCCCTGAACTTCTATATCCATAAGTTTTATAGCACCTTTACCGGTATACACGCGAATATTTTCTATGCCGATTTCTACCTCTCCGGGAACTTTGACTATGTTTGATTTTACCGGCTCAGCCCACCAGATAATTAATTTCTCGCCATTTTCCAAAAAAGCGAAAGCTCCCGGATAAGGTTCGGCGACACCGCGAATCAAATTGTAAATTTCTAGCGCGGATTTATTCCAATCGATGCGACCATCCTCCGGACGCCTTCCTCCGTAATAGCTACCCGCCTTCAAATCCTGCTTATGTCCTGGTATTTCACCAGTTTTAATCAAAGGCAGTAATTCACCAAGAAGTTCTTTTGCAGCCCCGCAGAGCTTATCGTACAAAGTTTTGGCGGTATCCGGGAAATCTATTGCTACTGCTTTTTGACCGACAATATCACCGGCATCAGGTTTATCAATCATATAATGAAGCGTAACGCCGGTGCGCTTTTCTCCATTGATCAAAACCCAGTTTACCGGACAGCGTCCCCGATAGGCAGGCAGTAGCGAGCCGTGCAAGTTAAACGCGCCCAGCCTGGGGATTTCCAGAATCTCGCGGCAGATCATTTTTCGGTAGTAAAAAGAAAATATAATATCAGGCTGGAGCCCGATAATTTTTTTAATCCATTGCGGTTCATTTATTTCTTCGACTGTGTGCACGGTAATATTCTTTTTTACAGCCCAATCTTTGACCGAGCCGAACCAGCAATTTTCATCAGGGTCGTCTTCATGGGTAAACACAGCGGCAATATCAAACCCATGTTTGACCAGTGCTGCCAAACCGGCAATACCCATATTGTGATACGCAAAAACAACCGCTTTCAACTTATCGTTTATTCCCTTCTGCGCTGTAAATATTTTCAATCACATATTCCGGCCGCTTGCGCACTTCCCGGTAAACTCTGCCGATGTATTCGCCGATAATGCCCAGAGCAAAAAATTGCAGACCGACAAATACGAACAGAACGGCAAACAGAGTAAATATTCCTTCGGCCGCCCAGCGTGCTCCGTAAACCAATCTCGCGATTACCAGAAATATACCGAAACAAACGCCCAGCAGGGACATCAATATACCGCCATACATAATAAGCTTTATCGGTAAATTCGAAAAAGCCGCCACAAGATCAAATTGGAGATTAATCAGTTTTCTTAAAGGGTAACTGGATTTGCCGCCCAGCCGCTCATCATGAGCCACTTCTATTTCGGTTACGCGCTTGGAGAAAAGCGTCGCCAAAGCTGGAATGAAGGTGGAATGTTCATGGCACTCAATCATCCTTTCGACCACACTGCGCCTGTAGGCTCGCAGCATACATCCCCAATCCCGCAGGCTGACGCCCGTAATTTTCCGCGCCACTATGTTAATAATCTTTGATGGAATAATCCGCCAGAAGGAATCTTTACGGCTCTTTCTGATTGTGCCGACGACATCATAATTGCCCTCTTCCATCACTTTAATCAAATTGGGTATCTCCTCGGGAGGATTTTGCAAATCCGCGTCCATGGTAATGATGATTTCAGCGCTGGAAACGGAAAATCCCGCTAAGATGGCCGCATGCTGTCCGTAATTTCGTGTTAGTTCCACTATTTTCACTGATGGTTTTTGTGCCAATTCTTTGAGAATTTCCAAGGAATTATCTGAGCTGCCGTCATCAATGAATATTATCTCGTAGCTTCTTCCCCAATTTTGCATTACGGATGTAAGCCTTTGCATTAAAGTCGGGAGGTTTTCTTTTTCATTGTAAACGGGAATGACAATAGCTATTTTAGTGTTAGCCATGATTTACTATCTCCTTTATAGCTGCGCAAACATATTGAACATCCTCTTGCCGCATATCCGGAAATAAGGGCAAGGATATAATCTTATCCGCCGCTTTTTCCGTTTCTGCGAGAATGTCGCTGCTTGCCGCATATCTTTTCTTTACATAGCTCAAGGTATGGGCCGGAGGAAAATGCAAGCCATAGCCGATATTATATTCAGCAAGCCTGTTCATAAACTTATCCCTATCTAAAGCTAAAATCTTGATCACAAAAAGGTGCCAGGCATGGGTCTGCTCAGATTGTGGCGATTGCGGCAAATCTATACCTTTTGTGCCTTTTAATCCTTCTAAATAGAGCTGCGCTAGTTTTGATCGTTTTGCATTCAATTCTGGCCAGCGCTCCAGCTGCGCCAATCCCAGCGCTGCCAGCAAATCCGGCATATTATATTTATAGCCCGGTTCCATTATATCATAGGAAGGATTTCCTCCCTTGCCGTATCGCCTCCAGGCATCCCGCTCGATTCCATGAAATCTCATGAGGCGCAATTTCTTTTCCAAAACAGCATCGTTGAGAGTTATCATCCCTCCCTCGGCGGTGGTAATGTTTTTTATCGGATGAAAAGAAAAAATGGCGGCATGGCCAAAACCACCGGCATGAATTCCTTTATAATAAGTACCAACCGCATGAGCCGCGTCTTCTATCACAACTAGATTATACTTTTGAGCGAGCTGATTAATTTTCTCCATATCGGCCGGCGCTCCGGCGAAATGAACGGGAATTATTACTTTTGTTCTCGGTGTGATTTTTTCTTCAATCAAAGCGGCGTTGATATTGAGCGTACCATAGTCAACATCGACAAAAACCGGTGTCGCTTTCCGCAGCGCTATCATATTAATTGTGGAGGCGAAAGTTAGCGAAGGAGTGATAACTTCATCACCTTCACCGATGTTCAGCGCCGTCAGAATGAGGTGCATGCCGGCGGTGGCCGAGTTTAGCGCTATCGCTTGCTTTGCTCCTGTAAGCCTGCAAAAGCCGGCTTCAAACTCCTGGCAGAGCGCTCCGGTCGTAATCCAGCCGGATTTGAGACAGGTCACTACCTTATTTATCTCAGCCTCCCCGATGGACGGCCTGCTGAAAGGGAGAAATTCTTTTCTTATCTTCATTGAAAGTCTTCTTTCCTAATCATTGATTACTAATATGCAGCAAATAGAACGCCTTATTATCCCAGAGAATATCGACATGGCGCACGTTTGATCTTATTTCTTCTAATTTATTCTTGTGCTGGGTAATACAATAAACATCTTTTCTTTGCGCACACAATTGAAAAAACTCTTCTCTGTATAAAAAATAACGTTCTCTCTCCGCTCGCGGAAGTTTGGCTATTCCTTCCGCTAACTCGCTAAAGTCTTCGACTAGCGGTGTTCTGATCTTATTATAGAAGTCAATACCGTAAAAATTTTCGCGATATTGATATAAATCCTGACCTGCCGGTACAAACTTTGAAATTGCTTCCCTGGCAACCAGAGCACTACGATAAGGTGCCAGAAAATCATCTACCGGTAAAATAACGCTGGCTAGAAATACAGCGCCCAGTAAATATATAGTTAAAAACCAACCGCGTCTTAATTTTCGGGCAATCAGGTCCGGCAGAAAAATCATCAAAAAAGCTGTGAGCATTGGCAATAAAATATATAACCACCAATTTCCGGAAGTCATGATGACAAGTCCTTTTTCCGGATCGGAGTACTTTTTCAAGACAGGCGGTAGAAAAAGGGCAGTAATTATTATCAGGGACTGAAATATAACGGCAATCCGGTAAAATACTTTCATGCTATCGCTTGTTTCGGATAAATTCTGTTCGTAATTACGAAAAACGTTACCGGCAAAAAGAGCAAGCGGTAAAAATACGGGAGCAATATATGTAGCCAGTTTGGAAGAAGAAAATGTATAAAACAAAAAAATAAATAAAAACCAAACGGCCAGTAATTTATTTTCTTCCTGGCTGAATAGCCACTCCTTAATTGATTTCCCCTTCCCGGCTTTGATTAGATAAACCGACCATGGAATAGTTCCGGCAATAATGATCGGCAAATAATAATAAAAAGGCTCGATCTTACCGTGCATCTTCGTAGTAAAACGCAGGAAATGTTCACGCACAAAAAAGAACCATAGAAAATCGGCATTTTCTTTTTGTGCCAAAATCAGCCAGGGGCAGACGACAATCAGAAATATCAATATTCCAATTGGCGAAAATAGCTGCCACATTTGACGCCACTTGCCAATCCAGATCAGCCATAAAATCAATATGGTAAAGGGAAATATGACACCGATAACACCTTTCGTTAAAAAAGCAAGAGCGCAGGAAAAATAAAATAAATAATAGAGGTATTTTTTCTTTTCCCCGGTTAAAGACAAATAACCCAACCAAATGGAAAGACAGACGAAAAAAGTCAGCGGCATATCCAATACGTTAATTCGGCCTAAGGCAAATGGAAAAGTGGATATCGTTAAGAGCGCCGCGGCATAAAGTCCTGTTTTTTCATCCCGGAAATATTTCCCAATAAAATATGCCAGTAACACGCAACCCCAGGCGCAGAGACCGGCAAATAACCTTGCGGAAAAATCGTTCTCACCAAAGATTTTAAAAGACACCGCTGTCGCCCAGTAAACCAACGGCGGCTTTTCCAGATAAACGACGTTTTTAATGTGCGGGGTTATAAAATTACCGGTTTGGTTCATGGCGCTGGGAATCAAGCTGTAGCGCGCTTCATCCGGTTCCATTTGCGGCATGACGCCGAGCAAGCCGATATAAAGGATAAAGGGTACTAAAAGCAGGATATATCTTTTTTGCATGGAGATACTTTACGCCTTTTCACTTCTGAATTAATTCTATTTTCTTTCGATCAAAAAAGTATTTTACGAGCATCGAGGATAATATTCCGATACCGGCACCGGCAATTACATCACTCAAATAGTGCGACGTTAGTATTATTCGTGTCATTCCTATAGATATGGCTATAATAAAAGCCGCGATGCTCACGCGGGGAAACAATATACTGACCGCGGCAGCTAAAGAGAAGGCCGTAACTGTATGGCCTGAAGGTAAAGAGGTTAATTCATAACCTGCGCCAAAAAAATTAAACCCATAAAGGCCTTCATCTAACATACTTGGTCTATATCTGCCAACAAGCCACTTAATTAAAGTACTAATCAACCCCGCTGCCGATATTGATATAAAAAGAAAAAGAATCCTCATTGACCATAGTTTATTTTTAGCTAGAAACCAAAAATATACAAATGCTGGCACTAGTATTATATAATACCATCTCGATTCACCCAGGATAGTGATAATTTGAGCAATATCGACTATTGACCGATTTACGCCATTGCAATATATTGCCAGCGGAATATCCCAGTAAAAATAGGAAACGGTAATCAGCACCAAACAAACGAAAAAGAAAATAGCGGCGATCCATTTTTTGATCAAGGCTTAGCTCCCCTATAATTGTAGCACCATACAAATTCCACCGTGTCCACCTTTGCCTTGTGCAGGATTAAATCCATTTTGGCGGCGTTTTCAACACGTTCACAACCAACATACTTTTCAATATCTAAATTATTAAAATAAGTATTGAGAAAAAGAAGATCATAACCAATAGGCGATTTTTTTTGCCAGATATCGAATTGATCTTTGCGATTATCAATTACGAATACTTCATTTTTGTAAGGCAAGCTGTAATATATCGCCCTGCTGCCCATTGTCCAGTTGGTCACCGCTATTGCTTTGGGCGCCGCCGATGAGTTATTTTTCACAAGTTCATCGGTTTTCCTGGCAATCTCCGGAAAGCCGTAAATATCACGAAACGGCGATTTGTAATCGGGAAAAGTAAAAAATTTCCCCGCAACTTCAACATAGGCAAATAACATCACGACCAAACTTAATCCTATCGATAAATAAAGATAGTTTCTCTTCCATTTTTCTTTTGCTAAATAAAGATTGTAGCTGCCGATAGGGATGAACAGCAAATAGAAAATACCAGGCCAGTGTGGAAGCGTTCTTTCAGAGAGCGACGTGACAAGAAAAAAACCAATTATCGTGGCACCGAATAATACAGACAGGCGCAAATAATCGTTTGCGGAACGCAAGACCTTGAAAAAACCATAAAAAGCAATAATAAATAAAAAAGGACTGTAAGCACCAAACTGTGCCGCCAGGGATACAATAAAATTATTAAAACTTGTGGCTAAAGATCCAAAGATATGAGAACCCTGATAGCGGAAACTGATAAAGTCGTGGTTGATGTTCCAGTAAATTACCGGCGTTATCATGATTAAAGCAATCAGTGCCGCCAAAAACATATAGGGGGAAAAAATTATATCGTATCTTCTTTTCATAAGAAAAAATATGATGAGCGGCGGCACCAGTAAAATTGAAGTGTACTTGGCCAGTCCCATTAAACCGAGCAGAATTCCCAGTAAAACAAAATCCAGTGGCTTTTTCTCACGTGCTATTTTTTCGAGAGTAAATATAAGCAGGAAAATAAATAACAACAAAAGAGAGTCTGGCAACAGCATCAGTCCCATAACGTTGAGGATAAAGGAACAGTTCAAGGCCAGAGTTGCCAAAAGCGAGATCTGTATTGATTTCGTTACTCTTAATACAAACAAATATGCGCAGTAAGAAGTGGCGGCAAACAGTAAAATAGCCGGTAGGCGGGCTAAAAATTCATTTGTGCCCAGAAGATAAAAAAATGGCGCATGCACCCAGCCGACCAGCGGCGGATGATCGACATAACTCCAGTCGAGATATTTTGCGTATAAAACATAGTGAGCTTCATCAACACCCAAGCCAAAAAATGGCGCCACGATAAGGCGGATTAAAGTGAATAAGCCAATCAGCAGAAATATTTGTTTATCTGTTTTCAGCATTTATCTTTTCTAAAGTAGGTTTAATCTCCGCAAATACTCTTTCAGGTTTTATCACCTGCAGGCAAATATTATTTTTGCAGGCTGTTTTACGGTGATTGGCTGCGCTCACGCAAGGCGAACAAGCCAAGCCGGCATAAATAGGCGTGGTCTTTCCCAATGATCCGTAGAGCGCAGGTGTTTCCGGGCCAAAAATAACAAATGTCGGCATATCCGTTACCGCAGCAAAATGGGGTGGGCCGGAATCGTTGGTCACCATGAATTCGGATACACTGTAGAGAAGTGGAAGCTGGTCAAGCGTCATTTTTCCGGCAAAATTTATACACCTTTCCACCTGCACTTCGCTTCTTAGGCGCTCTGTTTCTTCTCTCTCCCGTGGATCGCCCGTGATTAAAACTATTGCTTGATGATAATTCTCCAAAATCATTTTAATTAATTGCGCATAATTTGCTTGTGGCCAACGCCGCTGAATAAGAAGTTCGCTGGCGTTAGGATTAATTAAAATGATTTTGTGCTTTTCCGGATTGAATTGGCCGAAAGAACTGCGAATAATATCTATAATTGGCTTCTTCTCCGAAGTTAAGAATTTAACTTTGGTCAAAACAATTTCATCATCGGAAATCAACGTTTTTGAATAGGGAACTTCCCTTTCAGGAGCAAGAAGAGCATTGATCATAGCAATAAAATTTTTGGCAATATGAATATGGGGATTGTATGCTACCTTATGCGACAAAAAACCGCCGCGGTAAAGCCCTTCATTAAAATATGCATAAAAACCGACTTTGTTGGGCGCGCCGCTGAATCCCGTAAGCAGCGCCGTAAACCGGGAGAAAAGCTCCAGGTCGATTACGGCATCAATTTTTTTCTGGCGAGTCCAGAAAAAGAATTTCAATGTATCAAGCACAAAAGTCAGAAAATTCCCTTCACGAATCGAATAAATATTTTCCTCGGGAACTGTTTTCAGTAAATCCAGACTGGGCTTATTTTTTTTAAAAATGGCGAAGTAGATATTAGCGCCGGTTTTTTTTTGTAGTTTTCTCATCGCGGGATCGACTAATATGGCACTGCCCATTTCCGATAATTCGATAAAAAGTACATTGCGTAAAGGTTCCCTTCCGCGCCGGCCCAGCAATTTAAGAACTTTATGACCTAATGTTCCCAAAAAGCAAAGAGGAATGCCAAGGTAATAATCAATCCGGCGCATAGTATCAACTTTCATGGGCAAGCAATTCGTATCCTTTCTAGAATCGGCATTTCGGTGGAATTCGAGGGGAATATAGGCAAAATAGCGACGGCTGTCAATAAAACATTGCAACAATACCTGTTGCTACATAATTTTAAAGAGGGTATTAAGACATTTTACCTGGCCACCATGTTTCGCTTGAGAAAATTAACCAATACATGTTAGTTTAAAAAAATAGTGGTTTAAATGCATGCGTAAAATTATTGACAGATATATATTTAAAGAAATAGCCTTACCTTTCATCATCATTTTATTTGTCTTGACCTTCGTCCTGCTCATGGGGAAAATCCTGCAAATAATGGATTTAATGGTCAATAAGGGTATCAGCGTATTTTCCATAGCCGAGCTCATTATCCTTCTTTTACCTTCGTTCATGTTGTTCACCATACCCATCGCGCTTTTGATCGCCATACTCATCGCCCTGGGGCGATTATCCGCTGATAACGAAATAA
Organism: Smithellaceae bacterium; assembly: GCA_050008655.1. Classification (GTDB taxonomy): domain Bacteria; phylum Desulfobacterota; class Syntrophia; order Syntrophales; family Smithellaceae; genus UBA4810. The sequence continues at coordinate 3,402 of JBEKMF010000043.1, read as the reverse complement.
CGGTGATTAAGGCTTCGGGCATCAGTTTATTGCAAATTTATTACCCTGTGGCAATTGCTTCTTTGGCTACGTTTATTTTCACCATATTTATAAGCAATTTTCTTGTGCCATATAGCAATTTTGCCACCAAACGTTTGCTTTTCGAAATTGCTTCCCAAAACGCAAGTATCGGCATAAAAGAAAAAGTCTTCAACGCTGATTTCAAAGGTTTTTTGCTTTATGCCGATAAAATTCCCCTTGATGGCAAATACATGGAAGGAGTCATTGTTTCCGACAGCCGTATTATCGGCGAACAAAACACGATTTTAGCTAAAAGAGCCTTTCTTATATCCGACCCGGATTTGATGATAGTAAAATTAAGACTGGAAAACGGCTCCGTTCATACAGTAAGTTCAGATTTAAAAAATTACCGCAAAATCGATTTTGAAAGTTATGATATTAATCTTAATTTATCAACTGCCATTGCCGGCATGCGTGAAGATTCGAAATCGAGTACCGAAATGACGATGGGTGAACTGCTGGAAATGATGAAAAAACCGGGTCTTGATGAAGCTTCCATCCGTGAGTTGGCAATTGAAGTGCATAAAAAATTTTCTATTCCCCTTTCCTGTCTTTTTTTCGCTCTTCTAGCTTTGCCGTTGGGAATAAGAAGTCATCGGGCGGTAAAATCGCGCGGATTTGCCGTTGGTATTATAGTTGTCTCTTTATATTATCTGTTGCGCATCGGCGGTGAAGCTCTTGTGGAAACCGGCCGCCTCTCTACTGTAATCGGCGTCTGGACGCCAAATTTAACATTTGCTTTTCTGGGCGGTTATTTCTTTTACACTGCGTATAGAGAAATATCTCTCTGGCATATGGCAAAAATTTTCCTTTGGCGTAATATCCAGAATAATTAAAGGATTATTAAAAATTGAAAATAATTGATAGATATATTCTTAAGGAATTCAGCAAATTATTCATCATAATCAGCATAACTTTTATCGCTCTTTACCTTATTGGTGATTCCTTCGAAAGAATTCGTATGTTTCTCAGTAATAACGCATCCGTTGCCCAAATGGCATCATATTTTTTTTACTCTATTCCCATGATTATTTCTCTTGTTTTGCCCTTTGCCGTTCTTTTGGCAACACTGATGGCTTACGGCTCACTTTCCAAACACAATGAAATAACGGCGCTGAAAGCCAACGGGATTAGCCTTTATAGAATTTCCCTTCCTGCCCTGATTTTCGCGGCAGTATTAGCTGTTTTTTTATTCTATTTCAACGAGCTGATAACACCGGCATCGATACAAAAAACTGAAAATATCATAAAAATTGAAATCCAAAAACAGCAGGCGCTGGGTTTCTTTAAACAAAATGAGATTTGGTACCGTTCGGGAAATGCGATTTATAATTTCAAAATGTTTGATGTTAACAAAAACACTTTGCGCGGCGTAACTATTAATTATTTAAATCCCGATTTTACTTTAAATATGCGCATAGATGCCCAAAGCGCTGAGTGGAATGATGATCATTGGATTTTTCATAACTTGCTCATCACTACTTTTGACAGCAATAATATTCCCGTCTTAGAGCGGGCAGAAGAAAAAATAATTAATATTCCTGAAAGACCTGATAATTTCAAAATAATACAAAAAGACGCGGAAAAAATGGGCTATTTCGAACTGAGAAAATATGTCAAAAAAATACAGGCGGAAGGATATGACATTACCAGATATCTCGTAGATTTACAGGGGAAAATTGCCTTTCCTCTGGTAACCATAATTCTTGTTTTCATCGGTGTCTTTTTTTCTCTACGTTCGGAAAGAAGCGGTGGTGTAATGCAAAGCGTGGGAATGGGCATTCTTATCGGGGCCTCCTATTGGATAATTCATGCGTTTAGTCTGTCTCTGGGTCGCTCCGGAACATTATCTCCGATCATCGCCGCCTGGGCAGCAAATATCTTGTTTATTTCCATCGCATTGGCATTGTTTCATAAAGCACGTACTTAGCTACTTCTAAAATATTATCCGGGAGATTGGATGATCTGGATTTTTATGAATCCGTAAACTAATATCTATAGTATTCCGGTTTAAATGGACCCTCTACCGATAGGCCCAGATAATCTGCTTGTTTTCGCGTCAGTTTGGTCAACCGCACGCCCAATCTGCCTAAATGCACACGGGCGACTTCTTCATCCAATATCTTCGGCAAAGTGAAAACGCCGATTTTATGTTTCTTTGTGGCCAGTTCTATTTGCGCCAGGCATTGATTGGTAAAGCTGTTACTCATGACAAAGCTGGGATGACCGGTGGCACAACCTAAATTAACCAATCTGCCTTCCGCTAATATTATTATGGAACACCCCGATTTGAGTTTCCATTTATCCACCTGTGGTTTAATGTTCTCTTTTTTACAGAATTTGTTTGTCTCTAAATAGTGCATGTCAATTTCGCTGTCAAAATGGCCGATATTGCAGACGATAGCTTCATCTTTCATCATTTCCATGTGTTTGCCGATAATGACGTCACAACAGCCAGTGGCTGTTACAAAAATATCGCCGATAGCCGCCACTTCTTCCAATGTCCTGACCTCATATCCTTCCATCGCCGCTTGCAGCGCGCAAATCGGATCGATTTCCGTGATAATTACCCGGGCGCCAAAACCTCTCATTGATTGGGCGCAACCCTTGCCTACATCTCCATAACCGCAAAGAACAACGATCTTGCCGGCAATCATTACATCCGTTGCCCTTTTAATGCCGTCAGCTAGCGATTCGCGGCATCCGTAAAGATTATCGAATTTTGATTTAGTAACTGAATCGTTAACATTTATTGCCGGAAACAATAGTTCTCCTGCCTCTTGCATTTGATAAAGGCGATGCACGCCCGTTGTTGTTTCTTCGGAAACTCCACGAATTTTAGCGGCCGCCCTTTGCCATCTTTTCGGGTCACGTTTCAAAGATTTCTCCAAACGGGAAATAATGATTTTAAATTCTTTATTTTCAATTTTTTGTTTCAGTAATTGAGGAGCTTTTTCAATCCTGACTCCCTGATGAATGAATAGTGTCGCATCGCCCCCATCATCAACGATCAAATCGGGACCGTAACCATCAGGCCAGGTTAACGCCTGCTCAGTGCACCACCAATATTCGTCTAAAGATTCGCCTTTCCAGGCAAAAACCGCTGCAGAACCGGCTTTAGCTATCGCGGCCGCTGCATGATCTTGAGTCGAAAAAATATTACAGGATGCCCAGCGAACATCGGCCCCCAATTCTTTCAATGTCTCAATAAGCATAGCCGTTTGAATGGTCATATGCAGAGAGCCCATTATCTTCAATCCATGAAGAGGCTTCTTGCGGCCGTATTTTTCGCGTATAGCCATCAGACCGGGCATTTCATTTTCCGCCAATTGCATTTCTTTT